>JBPCLX010000140.1:0-11025 GCA_051002815.1 Gemmatimonadaceae bacterium | reverse complement strand
AGCACGGCGTGCGCACTTTCCGGGTGGACAATCCGCACACCAAGCCGATGGCGTTCTGGGAATGGGTCATTCCCGACGTGCAGCGCCGTCATCCGGAGACGGTGTTTCTCGCCGAGGCCTTCACGCGGCCCAAGCGGATGAAGCACCTCGCCAAGCTCGGCTTCACCCAATCGTATACCTACTTTACATGGCGCAACACGGCTGAAGAGCTGAGTGAGTATCTGACCGAGCTCACGCAGACCCCGATGCGCGAATACTTCCGCGGCAACCTGTTCGTCAACACGCCCGACATTCTGAATGAATATCTGGTGTCGGGAGGGCCCCACGCATTCCGGATTCGACTCTTCCTCGCGGCAACGCTGTCTCCGGTATACGGCATCTACAGCGGCTTCGAGCTGTTCGAGAACGTGCCGGTTAAGCCGGGTAGCGAAGAATACCTGAATAGCGAGAAGTACGAGCTTCGTCCCCGCGACTTCTCCGCTTCGCCAAACCTCGACGCCGACATTCGTCGTCTCAACGCTATCCGCCGGGAAAGCCAGGCGCTTCACCACTACGACAATCTCACGTTCGGCGAGTCGGAGAATCCCAATGTGCTCGTCTATGCCAAGACCTCCCCTACCGACGATCTGATCATCGCCGTGACTACCGACCCACTCGTGCCGCAGGAGACGATCATTACCGTGCCGCTGGCCGAGGTCGGTATCGGCGCCGATCAGCACTACGTGGTCGAAGACTTGCTCACCGGAGCGCGGTACACCTGGCACGGAGCACGGAACTACGTGAGACTGGATCCGGCCAGCGAGCCGGGACACGTCCTTCGAGTCGTAAGGAAATAGGAAATGGGAATTAGGAATTAGGAATTGGGAATCAGCAAAATGAGAAACGGGAGAATGGGAAATGCGAAACAGGAGTTCGGAATTGAAATCGCGATGTGAAATCGCACGAGCTTAGGAACGAAGACTGCAGTGCACTTCCCGCGAAGTCCCGCATATTCGCCGAACAGACGTGATGCGACCGCCCCTAATTCCTAATTCCTATTTCCTAACCCCCATATCTCTACCACTCGCTGCTCTCCGTGAAATCACCCCGCCAAATCCCCTCGCCCCAGGATCCGCTGTGGTACAAGGACGCCATAATCTATCAGACGCACATCAAGAGCTTTCGCGATAGCAACGGTGACGGGTACGGGGATTTTCCGGGACTGCTTGCCAAGCTCGACTACATCGAGCAACTCGGCGTGGATTGCATCTGGCTGCTGCCTTTCTATCCGTCCCCCCTCAAGGACGACGGCTACGACATCGCCGAGTACAATGCGATCAACCCGCAGTACGGAACGCTCGAGGACTTCGACGAGTTCATGGAGGAGGCGCACCGGCGAGGCATTCGTGTGATTACCGAGCTGGTAATCAATCACACCTCCGACCAGCACGCGTGGTTTCAGCGTGCGCGCCGTGCGCCCAAGGGCTCACCGGAGCGGGACTTCTACGTATGGAGCGATGATCCGAACAAGTATCAGGGAACCCGGATCATCTTCACCGATACCGAGGTCTCCAACTGGACGTGGGATCCTGTCGCCCAGCAGTTCTTCTGGCACCGCTTTTTCAGTCACCAGCCGGATTTGAATTTCGACAATCCCGCGGTGATCGCAGGTGTTACCGGCATCATGCGCTTCTGGCTCAATCGAGGCGTCGATGGGTTGCGCCTCGATGCCATTCCCTATCTGATCGAGCGGGAGGGAACGAACTGCGAGAATCTTCCCGAGACCCACGTGGTGCTCAAGCAGCTTCGCAGTTCGCTCGATGAGGAATTTTCCGGCCGTGTTTTTCTGGCCGAGGCCAATCAGTGGCCGCCTGACGTGATTCCGTATTTCGGAGAAGGAAAGGAGTGCCACATGGCGTTCCACTTTCCTCTCATGCCCCGCATGTACATGGCGCTGCGCCGGGAAGATCGCAGTGCGATCGTCGACATTCTCGCCCAGACGCCGCCGGTGCCGCAGGACTGCCAGTGGGCGATCTTCCTGCGCAATCACGACGAGCTGACGCTCGAGATGGTGACCGATGAAGATCGCGACTACATGTATCGCGAATACGCGCGCGACCCGCGAATGCGCATCAACGTCGGTATTCGTCGCAGGCTCGCGCCACTGCTCGACGGCGGACGCCGCCAGGTGGAGCTGATGAACGCGTTGCTGCTCTCGATGCCGGGAACGCCCATCATCTACTACGGCGACGAGATCGGGATGGGAGACAACGTGCATCTCGGCGATCGCAACGGCGTACGCACTCCGATGCAGTGGAGCGCCGACCGAAACGCCGGCTTTTCCGAAGCCGACAGTGCGGCACTTTTCGCTCCGGTCATCGTCGATCCGCCCTACGGTTACTACAACGTGAACGTGCATTCGGCCGAGCGGACCCAGACCTCGCTGTTGCGCTGGATGCGGAGGATCATTGGCGTCAGGCGGACGTCGAGGGCGTTCGGCCGCGGAACTTTCGAATTCCTGATTCCGGAGAACCGCTCGATACTGGCATTCATCCGCCAGCACGAGGACGATACGATCCTGTGCGTGAACAATCTGTCGCGATTCGTGCAACCGACGGAGCTGAGCCTCGAGCGGTTCAACGGGTGGCGACTCGAGGAGATGTTCGGAAAGGTGCCGTTCCCTGCCATCACCGATGCGCCCTACTTCCTGACGCTCGGGCCGCACGCGTTCTACTGGTTCCGTCTGGTGCGGCCTGACGAGGACTCGCGCAAATGATGGCGGTGTCCGTGCCCGTCCTGCACGCCTCCGATCCCGACCAGGTACTCTCGGCAGCAATGCTCGGCTCGCTCGAGTCCAATGCGCTGCGTGCGTATCTCGGTGGGCGGCGCTGGTTCGGAGCCAAGGGACGAGCAATGCGGTCGGTCGAGGTAGAGGCGGCGATTCCGGTGACATGGGACTCGGCGCCGCGGGAGCGCTATGCGATCGCGCTGCTGCGCCTGGAGCTGCAGGACGGCACAGTGCTTCGCTACCAACTGCCGGTAGCGACCGTTCAGGTCACCGACCCGCTGGCGGAGCAGGCCCTTGCGTTGGTCGATTCGGACGGATCGCAGACCCACGCAGTGATCGATGCGACGCTGATACCGGCGTTTCGTCGGGGGCTCGGGTCGGCATTCCGAACGGGCGCGGAGTTCACCGCAGCGGGACGGACGTGGCGCATCGAGCCGGTCGGCGACGCTGGACTTGAGCTGCCTGACGAATCACGCGTCGTAGGCACCGAGCAGAGCAATACATCGATGATCTACGGCGCCCATGCGATCTGCAAGCTGTTCCGGCGGCTTGAGCCCGGTGAAAATCCGGACGTCGAGATCTCGCGCTTTCTTTCAACCCGCACCGGCTTTCGCAACACGCCGCACTTGCTAGGCGTGATGCACCTCGAGGGCGCAGAAGGCCGGAGCGTCGCCGGCATGTTGAGCCGGTTCCAGCCCGAGTCGCAGGATGCCTGGGCGTACGCGGTGGCACGCGTCAACGCCTATCTCGGCGCCGAGGAAGAGGGACAGGGCGTGAATGCGTTCGCCAGCGACGCCCGCGAGCTCGGTGCCGTGACGCGGGCGCTGCACGAAGCGCTCTCGTCCGACGAGAACGACCCGGAGTTCGCCCCGGCGTTCGCCACCGACGAGGATGTGGAGCGGTGGACCGAGAGCGCACTGGCCCTGCTCGCCGACGGAATGACGATGCTTGCTGCACGAGTCGATACGCTGGAGAGTCAATCTCAGGCTCATGCGCGCGCCCTCGTCAAGCGGCGTGCGGAGCTCGAGAACCACATGCGCGGACTTTCCGACCGGGTCATCGATTCGGGCGATCCCGGCATGCGGATCCGCTATCACGGCGACTACCACCTGGGGCAGGTGCTGCGTACGCGCGAAGGTAGATGGATGATCATCGATTTCGAGGGGGAGCCTGCCCGGCCGCTCGAAGAGCGCCGCGCCCGGCACAGCCCGCTGCGTGATGTCGCGGGCATGATGCGCTCCTTCGCCTATGCGGCGGCAACGGGCGCGATGAACACTGGTGGTGTGGGGCGCGATCCCAAGGTGGAGATCCGCGCCGCACGATGGGAGCGGGAGGTGCGTGAGCATTTCATGAGCGGATACCTCGCCGCAGCGGGTGCGGCGGCGGATGCTCTGCTTCCGGCCACCGCCGACGGCACGGCTGCGCTCCTGGAGCTGCTCGAGGCGGAGAAGTTGTTTTACGAGTTAGGCTACGAACTCGATAATCGGCCGGCATGGACGTGGATTCCGCTGCGCGGGATCGCCAAGCTGCTGTAACTGAAGCATGGGGAGGGGGATGTTCGTGGAAAGCGTGGTGCAGGATTCGGTGACGCGCGGAGCCAAGGTTCATTCCGGGGGCAGTGTGGAGTTCCGCGTGTGGGCGCCCGGTGAGGAGCGAGTGGCTGTGCGCGTTTCCCGCGGCAGCGTGTGGCAGGAGCATCCGATGAGGCGCGACGGCGACGACTGGATAGCGCACGTGGCCGACGTACCGCCTGGCACGCGTTATGGATTCGTGCTGTCGAATGGAGTCGTACGTCCCGATCCGGTGAGCCGGCGTCAGCCTGACGGCGTGCACGAGCCATCCGCCGTCGTGGATCCATCGGCGTTCACCTGGACTGATTCGGGGTGGCGCGGTCTCGACATGGCGGACCTGGTGATCTACGAGATTCACATCGGCACCTTTACCGCCGAGCGAACATTCGATGGCGCCATTCGGGAGCTGCGGCGACTGCGCGAGCTGGGCATAACCGCGATCGAGATCATGCCGGTGGCGGCCTTTCCAGGCTCGCGAAACTGGGGCTACGACGGTGTTGCGCTGTACGCGGTACACGAAGCGTACGGCGGCCCCGACGGCCTGCGCCGGCTGGTAGACGCGGCACATTCACTGGGGCTCGCGGTGATCATGGATGTCGTGTACAACCATTTTGGACCCGAGGGGAATTACCTGGGCGACTTCGGTCCGTACTTCACCGACACGTACACCACCCCATGGGGGCGCGCAGTCAACTACGACGGAGCGGACAGCGAGGCGGTTCGCCGGTACGCGGTAGACAACGCGCGCATGTGGATAGATGAATATCACTGCGATGGGCTCCGGCTCGACGCCGTGCACGCGATCTACGACTTTGGTGCGCGTCATCTGCTGCGAGAGATTTCCGACGCGGTTCACGAGCTCGGCACGTCCCTGGGCCGAAAGACGCTGGTGATAGCAGAGAGCGACATGAACGACCCGCGGGTAGTGCGTCAGGCGCCTATCGAGGGATACGGGTGCGATGGGCAGTGGAGTGACGACTTTCACCATGCCGTTCACTCGGCGCTGACGGGGGAGCGCAACGGCTATTACGCCGACTTCGGCGGAGTGGAAGCCGTGGCGGCGGCACTGAGACATCCGTTCGTCTATGCCGGGCAGCGTTCGGAGCACCGCCGCCGTCGCCATGGGGCGCGGGCGGACGACGTACCGTTTCAGCGGTTCGTCGTGTGCATTCAGAACCACGATCAGGTGGGCAACCGCGCGATGGGTGACAGACTGGACACGCTCGTCAACTTCGAGCAGCGCAAGCTGGCGGCGGCGCTGCTGTTGCTGTCGCCATACGTGCCGCTGCTGTTCATGGGCGAGGAATATGGCGAGCGCCGGCCGTTCCAGTACTTCGTGAGCCACGGCGATCCCGAGCTGGTGCGCGCGGTGCGCGAGGGCCGGCGGCGCGAGTTCGCCGCCTTCGGATGGGACGCCGAAGTACCGGACCCGCAGGCGCAAGCAACCTTCGAGCGGAGCACCATCGACCCCTCGGCAGCGGGCTCCGGTGCGCACGCGCAGCTGCTTGCGCTGTATCAGCGGCTGCTGCGTCTTCGACGTGCGGAGCCCGCGCTGCGTCCGGGAGGGGCCGAGGTTCAGGTCGATACCGAGCCGGGAGAGGACTGGATCCGCCTGCGCCTGACGACGCCTGACGCGCGGAAGCTGGTCGCGACGTTCAACCTCGCTGCCGCACCCCGGCTGGTGCCGGTCGGGGATGGTAGCTGGACGACGCTGCTGTCGACGGAGGACGCCGAGTTCGGTGGAAGGGGCGCGGGCAGCGGACTCGAGATCGGGCCGGATGGTGAAGCAATGGCTCGCCTCACGCCCTACGCGGCGGCGTTGTTCGGAGAGCATCGATGACCACACGCGTGTGGCCGGGCCAGCCATACCCGTTGGGCGCGAGCTGGGATGGGCAGGGCGTGAACTTCGCGCTCTTCTCCCAGCACGGCACCGCGGCCGATCTGTGTCTGTTCGACCGTGGTGAGAGCGGGTCGGAAGCCGAGCGCATCCGAATGCCCGAGCGCACCGATCAGATCTTTCACTGCTATCTGCCCGATGTGCGTCCCGGACAGCTCTACGGCTACCGGGTGCACGGACCGTACGACCCGTCGCGCGGATTTCGGTTCAATCCGGCGCAGCTCCTCATCGATCCGTATGCCAAGGCGATCAGCGGCACCATTCAATGGAGTGACTCGCTGTTCGCGTACAAGATAGGCAGCCCGAAGCAGGATCTGGAGATCAACGATCAGAACAGCGCGGCCGGGATTCCAAAGTGCGTGGTGGTCGATCCCGCATTCACGTGGGGTGACGACCGGCACCCGCGCGTGCCGTGGAACCGGACGATAATCTACGAGACGCACGTAAAAGGAATGACCGTGCAGCATCCGGACGTGCCAGAGCGTTTGCGTGGCACGTATCTGGGGCTCTCGTCCGAACCGATGATCGACCACTTCCTGTCGCTCGGCGTGACGGCTGTCGAGCTGCTACCCGTTCATCACTTCATCGTGGACCGGCACCTGGCCGAGCTCGGCCTGACGAACTATTGGGGCTACAACTCCATTGGCTTTCTCGCACCCGACGTTCGCTACTCGACCGGCGGCCTGGCGAGCCAGGTGTACGAGTTCAAGACGATGGTGAAGAAGCTGCACGGCGCCGGCATCGAGGTGATTCTCGACGTTGTCTACAACCACACCGGAGAGGGCAATCATCTCGGCCCGACGCTATCGCTGCGCGGGATTGACAACACGGCGTACTACCGGCTGGAGCCTGACAACCCGCGCTACTACACCGATTTCACCGGCTGCGGCAACAGCCTCAACATGCTTCATCCGCGCACCATCCAGTTGATCATGGACAGCCTGCGCTACTGGGTGGTCGAAATGCACGTCGACGGCTTTCGCTTCGATCTCGCCCCGGTGCTGGCCCGCGAGCTGTACGAGGTGAATCGGTTAGGCACGTTCTTCGACATCATCCAGCAGGATCCGGTGCTGTCTCAGGTGAAGCTCATCGCCGAGCCCTGGGATGTGGGTCCCGGCGGCTACCAGGTGGGGAATTTTCCCGTCGGCTGGGCCGAGTGGAACGGCAAGTATCGCGATACGGTTCGGCAGTTCTGGAAGGGCCTGCCGGGGGTGATTCCCGATCTCGCCAGCCGGCTGGCCGGAAGCAGCGACCTCTACAAGTGGAGCGAACGGGCGGTGTACGCCAGCATCAACTTCGTCACCGCGCACGATGGCTTCACGCTTCACGACCTGGTCAGCTACGAGGAAAAGCATAACGAGGCAAATGGGGAACAGGGCCGGGATGGAAGTGACGACAACATCAGTCGCAATTGGGGCGTCGAGGGCCCGACCGAGGATCCGGCTGTCGTGGAGCTGCGTGAACGGATGAAACGCAACTTCATTGCGACACTGCTGCTGTCGCAAGGCATTCCGATGCTGTCGCATGGCGACGAGATGTCCCGCACGCAGTGCGGCAACAACAACGCCTACGCCCAGGACAACGAGATAAGCTGGGTCGACTGGGACCTCGATGATCGGCGCAGGGCCCTGCTCGACTTCACGCAGCACGTCATCGCGGTGCGGCAGTCGAGTCCGACCTTGCGCCGGCGCCACTTCTTCCGCGGCCAGGCGATCGATGACAGTGGCAACAAGGATCTGACGTGGATCGCGCCCGGTGGCGGGGAGATGACGGCTGCCGACTGGCGCGATGCCGCCGCTCATGCAATCGGCATGCTCATCGCCGGCGATGCGACCGATGAGATGGACGCCCGCGGCCGCCCGGTAAGGGGCGATACACTGCTGATGCTGCTGAATGGAGGACCACAGCAGGTGCACTTCCGCCTTCCTCGGGGCGGCGAGCCGGGACTGTGGCTTCCGCTCATCGACACCGCCGTGGCATCACAGCAGCTGAGCGACCACGCCGCGGCGGAAGTCACGCTGGCGCCGCACTCTCTCATGCTGCTGCGCTTCAGCATCGATCGCCGCGCCACCCGCGACAGTACGGGGACTGCCGCGCGTGCCGGAACGGAACTGGCGGGAGCAGGTTCGAAATGACTCTACTTGATACCAGCACGATCGACCGGCTGCTCGCCGGAGACCACGACGATCCACACAGCGTCCTTGGCGCCCAACCCGCGCCCGGTGGACGAGGACTCGTCATTCGCGCTTACCATCCCGATGCCACCGGCGTCGAATGCCTGTTCGACCGCCGAAAGCCGGTGCCGATGGAGCGGGAGAAGGATGGACTGTTCTCCTGTGAACTGCCCAAGGCCAAGTTCCCGCTGCGCTATCGCCTGCGATTCCATTTCGAGGGCGGGCAGACGTGGGAACGTGGCGATCCGTATCGCTTCGAACCCACGTTAGGCGACATGGATCTCCACCTGTTCAACGAAGGCACCCATCGGCGGCTGTGGGAGAAGCTCGGTGCCCATCCGGCGACACACGACAAAGAGACCGGCACCGCGTTCGCCGTCTGGGCGCCTAATGCCAGACGCGTAAGCGTAGTCGGGGACTGGTGCGGATGGGACGGCCGCCTCTTTCCGATGCGGCGGCTGGGGAGCTCCGGCGTGTGGGAGCTGTTCGTTCCCGGAGTGGAACCCGGTGCCCTCTACAAGTACGAGATCTTGACGCGCGAGGGTGTGCCCCGCATCAAGACCGATCCGTTTGCGACAGCCATGGAGATGCCGCCGGAGACGGCTTCGGTCGTCTACCGGTCGGAACACCAATGGGGCGACGATGAGTGGATGGCGCAACGGCCCAACCGCGATCATCCCCGCGAGCCAATGCTCATCTACGAAGTGCATCTCGGGTCGTGGGCACGCGTTCCGGAGGAGGGCGACCGCTTCCTCACTTATCGAGAGCTCGCCGAACGGCTGGTTGCGCACTGCACCAGGCTGGGATTCACGCACCTCGAGCTGCTCCCCGTCTCCGAACACCCGTTCTACGGGTCGTGGGGCTATCAGGTCTCGGGCTACTTCGCCCCCACCGCTCGCCATGGCTCGCCTGACGACTTTCGCCTCTTCGTGGACTATTGTCACCAGCACCGCATCGGCGTCATCGTCGACTGGGTGCCCGCGCACTTCCCCAAGGACGACTACGCGCTTCGCCGGTTCGACGGAACCGCCACCTACGAGCACGAGGATCCGAGACAGGGGGAGCATCCCGATTGGGGCACGCTCATCTTCAACTTCGGAAGGACCGAAGTACGCAACTTCCTCATCTCCAACGCGCTCTACTGGCTCGATGAGCTCCACATAGATGGCCTGCGCGTCGATGCGGTCGCTTCGATGCTCTCTCTCGACTACAGCCGCCGCGAGGGAGAGTGGGTGCCCAATCAGTTCGGCGGCCGCGAGAATCTCGACGCGATCTCCTTTCTGCAGCAGCTCAACGACACGGTGCGGGCCGAGACGCCGGGATGCTTCACCGTCGCCGAAGAGAGCACGTCGTGGCCGGGTGTGACCCACGCCGTTCGTGATGGCGGGCTGGGGTTCACCTTCAAGTGGAACATGGGATGGATGCATGACACGTTGAGCTACTTCGCGCTCGACCCTATCCACCGCCGGCATCACCACGACCAGCTCACGTTCGCTATGATGTACGAGCACAGCGAGCGGTTCATCATGCCCCTGTCCCATGACGAGGTGGTACACCTCAAGGGCTCGCTGCTCGACAAGATGCCTGGCGACCTGTGGCAGAAGTTCGCCAACCTGCGCGTGATGTTCACCTACCTGTACACGCGGCCGGGAAAGGCGCTCCTGTTCATGGGCTCCGAGTTCGCGCCATATCGCGAATGGAACCACGACCAGAGCCTCGACTGGCATCTCGCCGAAGATCCGATCCGGCGGCAGATGCTCACCATGTTCGAGGACCTCGGCCGCATCTACGCCGAGTACCCGGCGTTGTGGCGCGGTGACCCCGAGCATGCGGGATTTCGCTGGATCAGTGTCAACGACCGCGAGAACTCAGTGCTCGCCTACGAGCGCCGCGACGGCGATTCGCACGTGGTCGTTGCACTCAACCTCACGCCGGTGCCGCGCGATGGCTATCGCATTGGTGCGCCGGCTGCGACGACCTATACCCGGCTCCTCTGCACCGATGACCAGAAGTACGGGGGCAGCGGCTATCCCACGGACGAACGCCTGACGACCAGGGCGGAGCCGCTGCACGGCTACGATCATTCCATGGAACTTCGGTTGCCGCCGCTCTCGGCGGTCGTACTGGCGCCGGACACACCGGCTGGCCGTATCGCGCGCTGACTCCGCGGCATCAACGCATGACCGAATCGCCGACCGCGCTCCGCAGGCTCGCCGAGCGCGCGGGAATTCTACCGAGCTACGTGGAGCAGAGCGGCCGCGAAGTGCGTCATACATCGGACGCGACGCGCGTCGCTCTCCTTGCTGCGATGGGGTTCGACGCCAGCGATGAAGAACGCGCGAGCGAGGCGCTAAAGGCATGGGATGCTCGCGAAAGCGAGCGGCTGGTTCCTCCGGTGCGCGTCGCCCGCGCCGGGGAAGCGACGCACATCGAGGTGAGGGTGCCCGGAAAGCGCAGCGGCGCGGTGGGCTGGAATCTTGCCCAGCGAATGCCCTCGGGCGAAGACGTGGAGCGCGCCGGACGTGACACGCCTGACGAGCGCGGCATACTTCGCCTTCGGCTCCCGCTCGTCCCCGAGCCCGGCTATCATCCCATTCGGGTGCGACTGCATTACGA
>JBPCLX010000139.1:0-4076 GCA_051002815.1 Gemmatimonadaceae bacterium | reverse complement strand
TCCCGTCGCCTCCGGACGCGACTATGGGAGCAACGCCCTCCTCGATCGCCCCCCGGGCGACGGTCATCTCACCGCGCGGCTCCGCGGTGGTGCGCACATCGGGCACACCGACCGCGGCGAAGGCCTGGCGTATTGGAGAGAGTCGTGCCGCGCCCCGTCCCCGCCGTGAAGCGGGATTGACGATGACGCAGACACGTTCGCTCATCGACGCGCGTACGAGGCGAGCTGGTGCAGCGGGTGGAAGGTCTGCAGCCCATTCTTCATCCACAGCTCGCGGAAGGGCGTCACGTTCACATCCCACTGGTCGAGCAGGTCGGTCATGCCTTGCGAGTGGATCGTGATGCCGCCGCGCTCCTCCTCGTTCTCGCTGAACTGGCCGGCCATCAGGATCGTCGACGAGTAGAACCCGTCCTCGTCGTGCATGAACGACTGATAGCGGTGCTCGACCGTCGTCCATTCGTGCTCGGTGATCGTCATATCGACCATCGGCGCGCCCGCATCGGTGGCGTGGATGGTGACGTGCCCATCGCCGCGCTCCCACTTCATGTCGATGTCCTGCATGTAGTGCGGCAGGTGCCAGCGCTCGATGGCATGCTCGCGCGACTCGCGGGTGGTCGTACCGAGCTTGAAGGGATAGAACGCCGACCGCGGCATCGGCTGTCCTGGCTGGATGAGCGGCGAGACGAGAATCGAGAGAATGAGCTCGCCATACTCGCCGACCGGGCTGTTGTGAAAGTCGAACGCCATCACTGAGAGAACGCTCGAGCCGTGGTGCGGCTCGATAGGCTGGAGGTCGGGGGGGAGCAGTGCCCGGGCGTTCTCGGTCGGGAACTCGAAGAACCCGCCGATCGAATCGCGGAAGTGGTACTGCACCATGCCGTTAAGGTCGCTGACATTCATAGAATCGCCTCTTCTCGGAGAATGCGGACGAGGGTGGATACCGCCTCGTCGAGCTGGTCGGTGGTGTGTGAGGCAGAGATCGAGATGCGGAAGCGGGAGCGGTGTTTGGCGACAGCCGGATACATGATCGGCTGCAGGTACAATCCCGCCTGTTGCAGCCTGGTGGCGATGTGCATGATCCGGCGGTCGTTGCGAACCATGATCGGCACCACCTGCGAGGTCGACTCGCCGACATCGACTCCGTAGTTGCCGAGCTGCTCGCGCATGTAGCGGACGTTCTCCCACAGCCTGGTACGGAGCTGCGGCTCGGCCTGCGCGATCCTGAGCGCTTCGAGCACGCCGGCGGCGACCACCGGTGAGAGCGAGCAGGAGAAGAAGCGCGACCGGGCGAAGCCGAGCAGATAGTTGTACAGCTGCTTGGAGCCGGCGATGTAGCCCCCCTGGCCACCTAACGCCTTGCTGAACGTGCCGACGTGGATGTCCACTTCGTCTTCCAGCCCGAAGTGCTCCACCACGCCGCGGCCGTTCTCGCCGTAGACGAACGCGGAGTGTGCCTCGTCGACGAGCAGGCGCGCGCCGTACTTCCTGGTGATCTCGACGATCTCGGGGAGCCGGCAGACGTCGCCGTCCATCGAGTAGACCCCTTCGACCGCCACCAGGCGCTTGCCGCTCGTGCCCTTGAGCTTCTTCTCCAGATCCTCCGGCTTGTTATGCCTGAAGAAGCGCACGTTGGCCTTGGAGAGAATCGCGCCGTCGACGATACTGGCGTGTGAGTTCTGATCGGCGATAATGAGATCGCCGGGACGCATGAGTCCCTGGATCAGTCCCAGGTTGGTGCTGTAGCCGGTCGGGAAGACGAGCGCCGCCTCCTTTTTCTTGAACTCGGCGAGGGCGCGTTCCAGCTCGACGTGGATGTCCATCGTCCCGCTGAGGATGGGCGAGCCCGCCGCGCCCAGCCCGTACTGATCGAGCGCGCGCTTGGCGGCGGCGATCACTTCGGGACGGTAGGAGAGACCGAGATAATTGTAGGAGCTGAGATTCAGGAGCTTGACCCGCTCCTGAGCGAACTGCTCTTCCAGATCGATCCGAGTCCCCGCGGGCGTGGTCATCGGCTGCGCGAACAGGTAGTATCCCTCGCGACGTGCGGCCGTGTACCACTGGTTGTATGGATCGAGAATGGCGAAGATGTCGTCGCCAGACGAATAGTAGAAGTTGCTGTGATCGTAGTCGGAGACGTTAGTCAGGACGCGTTCTTCGACTCGTGCCGTCATATAGTGCCCTCCACGTGATGACCGACCGCCCTGCCAGCATTCAAGCCGAAAGCGGCTCGGCCATGCCGGCCCGCCCCAATTCGCCCCTTCGCGCGGTGCGGAGTCTGACGTTCATTTTGGTGTACAGCCTGTACGTGCTGCTGGTGATCGGAGGCGGCCAGCGATTGCTCATCTGGCCACTCGTCGCACTTTTTCCGCGCCGCCGCCGGGCTATCTTGCGCGCCTGGCTGCAGTTCAACGCCCGCGCGACGTTCGCGCTCGCACGCGGCATCGGCGGCCTTCGCCTGACGATACTCGGCGAAATCCCGCCCGAGCCCGTCGTGGTGGTGATGAATCATCAGTCCGTGCTCGACATCCCGTTAGGCGTGCTGCTCACTACCGGCCCCTATCCCATCATTCCCACCCGCGACCGCTACGCAAGGCGGATCCCCGGCATCTCGCCGCTGGCCCGCATGGCCCGCTTTCCATTCCTTTCACAAGGTCGCACCGCCACGCGCGAGGAGCTGCTCGCGCTGCGCGATGCGGCCGATCAGGTGGCCGCGGGCCACAATTCCCTGCTCATCTACCCCGAAGGACACCGAACGCATCATGGGGAGATCGCCCCGTTCATGAAGTCCGGCCTCTCGCTCATTCTGCCCCGGGCCCGGCGTCCGGTATATTGCATCGTCGCCGACGGCATGTGGCATGCCCGTACGTTCGGTGATGCGGCCTTTCGCTTTGCCGGCCTCCGCGTGACCGCGGCAGTGCTTGGGCCATTCGAGCCGCCGGAACGAGGTGAAACCGACGCCTTTCTCGATGATTTGCGTGCGCGAATGATCGAAGCAATGGAGCAGCTCCGCCGGACGTCCGGCGAGGCTAAAGCCTGACTGACCACGACCTTGTCGCCTCTGTCAAACAGCTTGCCGGACGATCCGGCCCTGCTCGAGCGGATGGCCAGCGGCCTGGACGCGCCGGTCGCCGAGACCACCCGGGAACTCGCAAACTATGTGGCGTCGGCGTTCGGACCGACGACGCTTGCCCTCATCCACTACGGCTCGCACGCGCAGGGTTCCAAACCGGGACCCGGGAGCGCGCACGACTTCTTCGTCATCGTCGATCAGTACGCCGAAGCGTACCGATCGCTTCATCTCACGGCGAACACCCAGCTTTCGCCGGCGACCGCCACCACGCTCGCGTTTGTCCTTCCGCCCAACGTTTTGCGCATCATCGCTTCGTTGCCGGACGGACCGATGCAGGCCAAGTGTAACGTGCTCACCGTGCGCGACTTGCGCCGGTTATGCTCGCCACGTGCCTGGGACCATTTCACCCAGGGGCGCCTCTTTCAACAGGTGCAGATCGCGTGGTCACGCGATCCGGAGAGTCAGGTTGCGGTCCGGGACGCGCTGATCGGCGCCCGGTTGAACACTCAGTGGTGGGGCCGCCCCTTTCTTCCACCGACCTTTACGGCTGAAGAGTATTTCGAGCGGCTGCTGGAAACGTCGTTCTCCGCCGAGATCCGGCCGGAGGGGAACGATCGGGTTGCCCAACTCGTCGCCGCCCAACGGAAGATCATCGTGCCCGCCTATGAGGCGGTACTGGACCATTTTGTCGCCACAAGGATACTCCTCCGTGACGGGAAAATCTACCGCCTGGCCTCGCCGCCCACGCCGGGGGAACGGATGGCGATCAGGGCCTATTTCGCGCGGTCAAAGGCGCGGGCGACGGCGCGGTGGTCCAAGCACATCGCACTATATGATGATTGGCTCACCTACATCGTCGAGAAGATCCAACGTCGGACGGGGCAGGAGATAGCGCTCACGGAGCGTGAGAAGCGGTGGCCGCTGATTTTCCTGTGGCCGCGGGCGATCGAATTCGTGCGGACGAGACCTCAGCGGAAGACACCTGTATGACGATGGCGGACCGCAT
>JBPCLX010000138.1:0-3729 GCA_051002815.1 Gemmatimonadaceae bacterium | reverse complement strand
TGGTCCACTGGCAGACCATTCGCGTCTGCGCCGGCGATGAAGCGAGTCGTGAGGCGATGATCGCGGCACTGATCGCTACCGGGGCCGGAGGGGTGGAGGAACAGGGCCAGCTGCTCATCACCCACGTCCCCGGCGGAACCGACCTGGCCGCGCTGTACGCCGCGGCGGCAGAGTTACCCTCGACAAGCATCGAGATCGAGGAGCTCGGAATCGTGGACTGGAGCACGCGGTGGCCCACACGAGTCGGCATTCAGCGGCTCGGTGCGATCACCATCGCGCCCCCCTGGCTCGCCGACGAGGCGAAAAGCGACGACAGCCAACTGGTGGTGATCGAGCCGGCGATGGCGTTCGGCACCGGCGAGCATGAGACGACTCGGGGCGTCGTGAGGCTCCTGCAGCGCGCCGTTCAGCCCGGCGATTCGGTGGCCGATCTGGGCGCCGGGAGCGCGGTGCTGGCCATCTGCGCCATCAAGCTGGGCGCGCGGCGCGCGTTTGCCATCGAGATGGACGAGGACGCGATTCCTAACGCCGAAGAGAACACCGCGCGCAACGGAATAGCCGACCGGGTGGCGGTGCTGCACGGCGATGCCTTCTCGCTGCTGCCGGTCGTAGCGCCGGTGCGAATCATCGTCGCCAACATCATCTCGTCGGTGCTGATCGGGCTCGCCCCCGTGATGCGCCGGGCGCTGGCGCCCGACGGCGTGGCCATTCTCAGTGGAATACTGCGCAGCGAACGCGATGACGTGCTTTCCACGCTGCGTGAGGATGGGTGGAGGTGCGTGGAGGAGGACGTGGAGGGAGACTGGTGGAACGGGATCGTCGCGCCGGCCTAGTCACGCTCTGGGCATCGGAGCGGCCCGAGCAGGGGCGTCCGTTGATGCTTTCGGAAGACGAGTGCAAGCACGCGCACGTCAGGCGCCTCGGTGTGGGAAGCGATGTTCGGATGGTCGATGGTGCCGGGACCGAAGCCGAAGGCACGCTGGTGAGGTTTTCCCGGCGTCAGGCAACGGTCGAAATCGTCGAAGTGCGCACCGTGGCGCCGCTTCCGCCCGTGCACCTGCTGCTCCCCGTCGCCGACCGCGACCGGATGCTGTGGCTCGCCGAAAAGGCCTCCGAGCTGGGGGTGACGAGTTGGCGGCCGGTAGTCTGGCATCGTTCGCGAAGCGTGTCGCCTCGCGGCGAAGGGATGCTCTTTCAGGGGAAGGTTCGCGCGAGGATGATCGCCGCGCTCAAGCAGAGCGGGGGAGCCTGGCTCCCGGAGCTGCACCCCGAGGCATCCGTCGCCCACGCTATCGCCGCCGCCCCCGAGGGGAAGCGAATTGCGCTCGATGGGGAGGGTAGCCCCATGACTTCGGTGACAATGGCGGCTCCGGTGACGATTGCGCTCGGACCCGAAGGTGGGATGGAGCCCTCCGAGCTCGAGCAACTCGAGGCCGCCGCCTTTCAGGGAGCGTCGCTGGGACCGACTGTGCTTCGCTTCGAAACCGCGGGAATCGTAGCGCTCGGCCTGGCCCGTGCCGCGCTGATGCCCCTCCCGGAGGAGACTCATGCCTGACGACTGTCTGTTCTGCCGAATTGTCCGCAAGGAGATCCCGGCCAAGCTGGTCGCCGAAACCGAGCATTGCCTGGCGTTTCGCGACATCGATCCCAAGGCGCCGGTACACGTGCTGATAATCCCGCGTGAGCACGTGGCGTCACTCGATACGGCGACCGACGCAACGCTGGTCGGCCGCATGGCCCTGCTCGCCGCGGAGATCGCACGCAGTGAAGGAATCGCCGACAGCGGCTACCGCACCGTGTTCAACACCAACTCCGACGCGGGCCAAACGGTCCACCACATCCACCTCCATCTACTCGGCGGCCGAAAGCTGAACTGGCCACCGGGGTGAATGCGGGACGAGGGACGCGGGGCGCGGGCCGAGCGACGCCCGGGCCGGCGACGCGAGAGGTGGAATTGCGGTAAGTTACTGCAAACGACGCCCCTCCTTCCCTAATTCCTACTTCCTAATTCCTAATTCCTGCTTCCTACCCGTGCCCACCCTTCAAGAACGCCTGCAGTCCGACCTCAACGCCGCACGCAAGGCGCAGGACAAGCCGCTCATCCTGTTGCTCGGCACAATCCTCGCCGACGTCAAGAACAGGAAGATCGAGCTTCGCCGGGACCCGACGGACGATGAGGTGCTGGACGTCTTGCGGAAGGGGGTCAAGCGACGGCGCGAGTCGATCGAGGTGTTTGACAAGGGAGGGCGCGCCGAGCTCGCCGATCGGGAGCGCGCGGAGGTGCTGCGCCTCGAGGCATACCTTCCGGCCACCCTGGGAGACGATGAGATCCGAGCCGAAATACGTGCCGCGATCGCTGGTGGGGCCGGACAGATGGGAGCGATCATGGCGGCAGTGATGCCGGCGCTGAAGGGGCGCGCCGAGGGGGCGCGCATCAGCGCGATTGCGAAAGAGGAGCTGAACAAGCAAGCTTGAGAATGTGCAGTCGAGTACCACACGGCCCGAGCGAACGGCACACACCGTTTGCTCGGGCTTTGCTGTCCGCGGCAACATGAACGCGCACGCATTGCGGGTTCTCGAGGTGGACCGCGTCCTGGAGCGCGTGGCCGAGCGCGCCAGCTCCGAAGCAGGCGCCGACCGAGCGCGCCGCCTCACGCCGCGCGCCGACGTCCCATGGATCGGCGCCGAGCTGCAGCGGGTAGCTACCGTGCGAATGCTGCGCGAGTCGCACGAGTGGGCGCCGCCGCCGATTCCCATGCTGGATGAGCCGTTGCGCCGCCTTCGTGCCGCCGGCAGCACCTGGAGCGGACTGGATTTGTTAGGCGGTGCCACCCTCCTCCGGTCGAGCCGTGAAACGCGCGAAGCTTTCGGGCACGCGAGAGAAGAGGACGCCGACCTCACGCCGCTCGATGCGCTTCACGACCAGCTCATTGCCGCGCAGGGGCCCGAAGCGGCGATCGAGCGCGCCATCGACTCCGACGGTTCCGTGCGCGACGACGCCTCGCCGGCCCTCCGGCGCATTCGCCGTGAGCTGCGCGGAGCGCAGAGCGAGCTGGTGCAGCGCCTGGAGCGTACGCTCGGTTCGCTGGAGACGCACCAGCGCGTGCATGACATGTCGGTTACCGTGCGCAATGGACGGTATGTGATCGCCGTACGGCGCGAGGCACGCGCGGCCATCGGCGGCATCGTGCACGATGAATCGGCGTCCGGACAGACGCTGTTCATCGAGCCCCCAGCCGCGGTCGCGTACGGCAACCACATCCGCGAGCTCGAGGCCGAGGAACGGCGCGAAGTGCAGCGCATTCTCGCCGAGCTCACCGATGCGCTGCGGCCACTGCATCCAGGGATGATCGCTGCACTGGATGCGCTCGTGGAGCTCGATACGCTCTCGGCGCGCGCACGCTTCGCCGCCGATTTCGCCTGTGGAACCATCACACTCGGCACGCCTGACGAGGGATTCGTCATCATCGATGGACGCCACCCTCTGCTGCTCGCCGCGGGCGCGCCGGTGGTGGCGTTCGACCTGACCATGGCCCCCGGTGAGCACACTCTGCTGCTTTCGGGGCCCAATACCGGGGGTAAGACGGTGCTGCTCAAGGCCATTGGCCTGATCGCCCTTCTCACCCAGGCCGGTGTGCCCGTACCAGTCGCCACCGGCAGCCGCGTTGCCGTGTACGACGACGTCTTTGCCGACATCGGCGATGAGCAGAGCATTCAGGCGAGCCTCTC
>JBPCLX010000137.1:0-4357 GCA_051002815.1 Gemmatimonadaceae bacterium | reverse complement strand
CCCGGCGAAAGCCGGGGTCCAGGAATCAAGCGCTTCTGGATTCCGGCTTTCGCCGGAATGACGGATCTTTTGCGCCACGTCACCACCCCTCGCGTTCGAGGAGCGTCGTTATGTGCGCGACATGGTGGTCCCCGTGCCATCCGTACTGAATGATGAGTTGGCCAAGCGTCAGGGAACCGATCTCCGGATGACGGAGCTGGCGGGCGAACGCTCCGTCATCGCAGGAACGAAGCAGCGCCACCCATCGCCGGTGAAGGTTCTCCAGCAACAGAAGCGAAGTCTCGATAGGCGTCGACGCCGCGTCGGGGAGCGCCGCCCATAGCTGTTCGTCGTAGGGACGAATGACTGGATCGTCCTCGGTAAGCGCCAGTTTTGTGCGGACGTAGGCGTTTACGTGGCTGTCGGGCAGGTGATGAATCACCTGGCGCACCGTCCAGCCCCCGGGACGATAGGGCGTATCGAGCTGTTCCGGGCTGAGACGCTCGACCGCGGCGCGGAGCGCGCTCGGCGCTTCTTCGATGCGTGCGATAGCGGCGGATATGGCTTGGGCGGTCGTGCGCTCGGGATACGAAAACCGCCCAATTGGATAGCGTAGGTCAGTGTTCATCCTTTTCACACGTTTGCGGTGGACCGATGCATGCCGTGCCAAGTCGGCGGCCCCTGCCGCCCCGCTTGGAGGCGCGTTACCATACAAGAACGTTCCGCTTCTCGCTCAACACCGTCGTCATGGCCACCATTCTCGCGGTCTCGCCCTTCATCGCCGCGCTCATACTGGGTCTGGCGCTCGGCACCGCTGCAATGATGCGCGGTATCGATCGACACCTGTCTCGCCGGGGGCGGGTTGGGCCAATCAACACGCCAACTGTCGCCGCATTTCTGACGGTGGTCGGTGCCGTGGGATATCCAATTGCACGGTACAGTACCCTCGGCGCGGCCGCTACCTGGGCAATTTCCGGAGCCAGTGGTTTGCTGGCCGCGACGGGGGTGTTCTGGTTGCTGGCAGGATACGTCGTTCCGGCGGCGGCGAAAGACGTGCAAGACGAGCGGTTCCGACTGCAGGGACAGCTCGCTCGCGTCATCCGGAGTATCACGCCAGGCGGCGATGGCATGATCGAGTACGAGGATGACGGTTTGCGCGAAACGCTGGCCGCACGCGGACTGAGCGATGAAGCGGTAGCGGAAGGGGCCGACGTGGTAATCGAGCGTGTCGAGAATGGCGTGGCGCACGTGGAGCTGTGGAGTCGCATCGCCGACGAACTCCGCCTTCCCGCCTAACGTTTCGCGGAGCGCCGCGGCGCGCTCCGGGAGTGTGGTCCATGCTGGAAGCCATCGTCCTCGCCGGTGTCCTTTCCGGCTTTTTCATCCTCCGCGGAATCGCCGCCACGGTCTTCTTCTACTACATGCTACCCGACACGGACCGATGTCCGTGCTGCGACACGCCCACTCTCCGCATCCGCTCTCCCGGCTGGAACCGAATGCTGCCCTGGTTTCGCACCAGCTGGTGTTACCACTGCGGCTGGGAGGGGTTGCTCCGCCCGGTTGATCACGGAACCGACCCTCCCCATGATCGCGCCGCCGGCGCCGCCGGACCGAAGACCCTGCGCCAATGACCGTCTGACGTCAGCCGCTGTTGGCTTGGCCCATTGCGAATATCCGCAGCCATTCCGGCCAGTTGCCACTCAGATCGAAGAAATCATCGAAGTAGCGAAGCCCGGACTCTTCCAGCGCCTCGACGAGAGCGACGAGCGTGTCATCTCCGAAAAGCGGTCCAACGACGATCAGATCACCCTCCACCCGGAACTCGTCAGGCGTGAGCCCGAATCGCATATCGAGCCCCTGGCGCGTCAGCTCGGCACGTTCAAATGTCGAACGCCGGATGAGCACAACCGGACCCTCACGGGAAATCGATAATGGCATTAGAAGCTTTGTGCGAGTCGGTGTCGGCGTTCCGGTTTCCGGATTGCGTGCACCGTGAACGGTAGCACGACCCGCGCCCAACCGATCTCCTGATCAACGCGAGCCCGCGACGTCGAGCTCGCGCACCAGCCAGTTGGCGATCTCGACGAGTATTTCCTCGCCGAGTGACACCACGGGGAGCGAACCGTACTCCGAGACCGCTCCTGTTTCGCTGGGAAGAAAAAGGTGGTTGAGCGAAGGATACATGCGCAGCGTCACCTGCCGATTCCCGGCACGCTCGAATGCCGCAGCGAGCTTCCTCGCATGATGAGCCATAACCTGGCGATCGTTTTCACCCTGCACGATCAGAACGGGTTGGCGCACCTCGGGGATTACCGAAAGCGGGTCGTACGAGATGAACTCCCGCAGCCACGCCGCTCCCGAGAGCCCCGGAACCGACTCGCCCGCCTCGAGTTTGCGCAGTACGTCTTGCTGCTGTTCGCGCGCAGCGCTGCGCTGCTCGCTACTCATCGCGGTGTCCCGCGCCAGGAGGTCCTCCATCTGTTCTCGCAACACGCTGTCGCCGCGCGTGGCGGTACCCGCCATCAGAACCAACGCAGCGACGTTGCTGTCGCCAGCCGCGATCATCGGCGCGATGAGCGCTCCCTCGCTGTGCCCGATTAGCGCGATGCGTTCACCATCCATATCCCGGCGGGCACGAAGGAATCGCAGCTGGGCCCGCGCATCATCGGCGAACGAAGTAGAGGTCGCGCCCTGAAGCGACTCTCTGCCGGTCGAGCCACCCACACCACGATCGTCCACGCGGAGCACGGCGATACCTCGAGCGGCAAGCGTCTCCGCGATCTGGCGGAAGGGCGCATACTCGCCTAGCCCGGGAATGGGGAGCGCTTCATCGCGCGTTTGCTGTCCCGAGCCGGTAATCGTGATGGCTGCGGGATGGGGCGCATTTCCACCTTTCGGAATGAGCAGCGTGCCGGCTAGCGTGTGACCGCCTGCGTTGACCGTCACCTCCTCGGCCGTATACGGGGCGTCTGGCGGCACTGAGTAGTCAGGCGGTGGCGGCGCCGCGGCCGTGCCACCGGCGGTGGCGAGCGCCGGGGCATAGGCCGCGTCCCGCGTGTCGTTGACGATCAACTGAGCCGCCGGGACCGCCATCGCCGCGAACCGTCCACTCGCGTCGGTCCACGTGGTTATCGGAACCGGTCCCAGCGCAACGGCATAACGGTGATAGATGCGCGGCGCCCCAGTTCCTGCCGCCGCCGGAGTGACGGTGTCCGCGCCCTGGTGGGTGAGCGTTGCCGTGAGCGATGGGAAAACGGGGATCTTCTGCTCGCCGCCCATCGCTGGATCGTACCGGGCGAGCAGGAAAATCATTGGCCAGAACAGATTGTTGCCCATGTATGCGGCTCCCTCAGACGCGGAAACCGGTTGCGTGGACCCACCCCGCGTCAGGGCGCTGCGAGCGCCCAGCATCGTCAACGTGTCCTTCATCGGCCCGTTGCTCGTCGTCCCGATCGCCGTCATGAGGGACGGGACCGCCGAGCTGTCGAGCGTCATCTCGACGGCGTAATCGGCGGTGAGACCGCCGAGCGCGATCCGGGTCGTGCCTCGCGCGAACAGAGTTCCGTCCTGGGCGCATCGGACCTCGTACTGCTCCTCGCCCACCGTCTCGCCGCCGACCGACACGGTGAGCGTTCCTTTCCCGCACCGCTCGACCGCGGGCGGTGCCGAGTGTCCGGTCACGGGAGCCTGAGCCGCCGATCGTGACCAGACGGATCCGGCCAGGACGAACGCCGCGATCGCGACGCGCATTCGATGAGTCGACATGATTGCATGGTTGGCTGTGCAAGCAACGCTCATGGCCCGACGAGCGGGTGTCAAGCATCACCAAATTGCTTAGCGCGAGAACTGAACGTAGCCCACGGTCCCTGATTCCGGTTTCGCGGGAATGACGAAGGGAAGAGTTGGTGCTCCCGGGTTCGCCAGGAATGAAGGAGGCGCCGTCATCCCCGCGCAGGAGGGGATCCAGCGTCGCTCGGACTCCGCAACTGGATCCCCTCCGCACCGAGTGGTCTTACCCGCAACCTGCCCTCGCGATGCCATTACTTTCAAGGCATGTCCCGTGATTTTCCTGGCGAGGTGGCGAAAATGCAGGGATCTTCCGATAGCACGACGGAAGACTCGTTCGACGTGTTGGTCATTGGCGCCGGCCACGCCGGCACCGAAGCCGCCGTCGCTGCCGCGCGACTGGGTTGTCGCGTCGCGCTTGTAACCAGCGCGCTCGAGACCATCGGCCAGATGTCGTGCAACCCGGCAATCGGCGGGGTGGCCAAGGGCACCGTTGCACGCGAAGTAGATGCGCTCGGCGGGATCATGGGCCGCGCGACCGACCTCGCGTGCATCCAGTTCCGCATGTTGAACCGCGGTAAGGGTCCGGCTG
>JBPCLX010000136.1:0-5892 GCA_051002815.1 Gemmatimonadaceae bacterium | reverse complement strand
GCGGAAATCGACGTGTCCTGACGAACGTCGCGCCAGCTGCCGTGAATCCCGATCACATATCGCGCATCGCGATGCGGCCACGCCGTCGCGTTCGGCCCCACGTCGTGCGCTGCCCCATCGACCGGATAGAAGAAAATCCCCGATTCGATCGTCGGGGTCTCCCGTCCGTGCTCTACGAATCGCTCGGCCGCCCTCGGTGTGAGCTCGCGCACGAGCGTCGACTTCCAGTAGTGGCGCAGCCCCCACGGCAGAAGCGCATCGAAGAGCGTATTGACTTCCGGATACGGCATCGCCCGAACGCCGTTGCCGAGCAGCGGACCGATGGACTCGAGCGACGCGAGCGCACTGTCCGCCGCCGGCGCCGTTCCACTCCAACAGGCGACTACCACCGCGCAGGGCTGGCCGTGATGCTCGGGAGCAAGGAATGGCAGCGGCGGCGCGATCGTCAGGCCGAGGATGGCGCCGAGCTCGCGGGGCGCGTCGTGCATCGCAGCATCGTATCGCTGCAGCACCTCGGGATTCGCGGGAAAGACCATCGGGCCCGCGATGACTCTGTCGACGGGCGCCAGGCGGAAGGTGAACGCGGTGACCACACCGAAGTTGCCGCCCCCGCCGCGAATCGCCCAGAAGAGTTCCGGCTCGTGCGCATCGTCCACCGTGACGATCTCTCCGCGCGCCGTGACGAGCTCCGCCGCCAGCAGGTTGTCGCAGGCGAGACCGAGACGGCGAGTGAGATACCCGATGCCGCCGCCAAGCGTTAGGCCGGCAACGCCGGTGGAGGAGATGAGGCCGCCGGTGGTGGCGAGTCCGTGCGCGTGTGTGGCGGCGTTGACGTCGGACCATGTCGCCCCGCCGCCCACGCGCACCATTCCCCGCCGGCGGTCGACCTCCACGGCGTTCAGGCGGGCGAGATCGAGCGTCACGCCGTCGTCGCACGAACCGTGGCCGCGCATGCTGTGGTTGCCCCCGCGCACCGCCAGCATCGACCCTTCCTCGGCCGCGAACCGCACCGTGCGCGCCACATCGCCGGCGCTGGTGGCGCGCACCACCAGTGCCGGCCACCGGTCGTGCACCGCGTTGTAGACCGCGCGCGAAGACTCCTATCCGTCGTCGCCAGGCACCAAGGTCTCCCCCGTGATGTCCCGCCGCAGCGCGCGCACGGAGTCGGCGGCAAGTCGCGTTGGGTTCACGAATCCCCCTGTCGGGTTAGGCGTTCGAGAATGATGAGCCCGGCGGCGAGCGCAGGCTGCGGCCTGGCGCCGGCGAACGGCGCGAGCGCACGCGACAGGTCCGCACGCGCCTCGAGCCGCCCCAGATCCTTGTTATCGAGGGTCCACCGCCCGCGGTCGATCGCTACGCCGAGCTCCGTCCATGCGGACCCGCTCTCCCGAGCGCACCGGGTGGCATCGCGGAAGGCGTCGATTGCACGCTCTCCCGTGCGGTCGCCCGCCGCTGTAACCCGCGCGCCGATCTGGCGCAGCGGGGCCTGCCAAACCGATGGTCCGGGTCCGAGATACTCCATCGCGTCGGCCACCGTCGCCCCGGCCGTGCGCAGGTCGCCCGCGCCAGCCGCTGCCTTTGCAATGAGAAAGAGCGTCTGGCTCTTGAGCACATATTCCATGCCGACCCAGCGCCGGTCCTCCAGCGTCGCGCGCATCCGACCAATGCCCCCGCGCACATCGCCGCCAAGCGCCTGCACATAACCATGGAAGCCGTCGGCAACCGCGGCTGCGTAGAGCAGACGGTGCGCCGTCGCGAGATGCTCGAGCGCGTCGGTCTGGTTACGCAATCGCGTCAGGTCGCCCTGCTCGACGGCGATGAACATCGTGAACCATAACGCGTATGCGTGGCCGAGCGGCTCGTCCTGCGCGGCAGCCATCGCCAGCGCTTCCTCCCGGCACGCGAGCGCATCGTCCAGGCTGCCGCGATGCCAGAGCGTCCAGGCGAGGCGCGATAGGCAGACCACTTTGGGATCCTGGGCGTACAGCAGCACGTGGTCCCGGTAACGATCCGGCGAGTAGCGGCGGATGGCCTTGCGCAGCAGGCGCTCCGATGCCTCGAGGTCCGCCCGCCAGAACCGCATCACCCCCGCCACGTAGGCCCCTTCGACCACCGCGAGGGGGTCGTCGTCCCGCTCGGCGGCTCGCGTGAGCTCCTCGCCGAACTGCGTTCCGGCGGTCAGGTCGCCGGCGGCCAGCGACGCGAGCGCCAGCGCCCGGAGTATCGGTGGCGTGACCGGGCGGCCGAGCCGCTCGCACAGCACGCGGGCACGCTCGTAGGTGTCGATCACCTCGCGGCGGCCGTAGCCCTCCAGTGCGACGAGGGCGGACCCGTAGGCAAGCCGCATCTCCAGCTCCTGCGCCTGACGCGCCGGCTCCTCCGGCAGCCGCGCGAGCAACTCGAACGCGCGGCCGAGAAGCTGCCTGACGGCATCGAGTCCGGAGACGCGCATGGCGGCATCCGCCGCGCGCCGGTACCACTCGACCGCCTCGGCCGCCGAGCCACCGCGATCGTAATGCAGCGCAACCTGATCGAGCGTGGCGTGTGGATGCACCGCCGCGGACGCTTGCTCGCGCTCGAGCGCCACAGCAATGCGCTGGTGGTAGTCGCGCCGGCGGATGGGACTGGTGGTGCGGTACGCCACCTCCGCGATCTTGCCGTGGCTGAAGTCGTACAACTCGTCGCCGCGCTCGCGCACCAGCAACTGTCGCCAGGCCTCGTCCAGGCCGCGCAGCGTCTCGCTCTCGTCGAGCGGCGACACCTGGAGCAGGAGCCCGAGCGTAAACTCTCGGCCGATTGCGGACGCCACCTGCACGACGAGACGAGCGGCCGGCGACAGGAGGCTGAGCCGCGATTCGATCACCGCGCGGATCCGCGGGCTGAGGGAGTCGCCCGTTCCGGCGGTGTAACCGGCGAGCGTCCAGTTCGGGCCGCTGCGCGCCGTCTCGACAATGAAGAGCGGGTTGCCCTCGGTCTCCCGGTAGAGCATTTGCACATCAGCATCGGACAGCGGTGTGCCGGCGAGCTGCCGGGCGAGTGCGCCGGTCGCGTCGAGGTCGAGCGGCTCCAGCGCGAGTCGTTCGAGTCGTGCGGCAGCGCCGAGCGCCTCGCCGATGCGCGTCAACGGATGGTCCGACGCCACCTCGCTCGTTCGTATCGTCGCGATGATGAGCAGCGGCCGAGCGCTCCTCGCCGCGATGCTGTGCAGGAGGTCGATCGTCTCCTGGTCGCTCCACTGCAGATCGTCGACCACGAGCGCCAGCGGCGACTCGGCCCGCGCCAGCACGGCGAGCACCGCATCGTGCAGCCGCTGCCGTCGCTGGCCGTCAGTGATCGCGGGCGACACGGGAAGCGATCCATCGGCGATCTCCGGCAGGAGGCGGCTCAGCTCCGCGCGCGTCTCCGGAGCGGCCGCGACCACCGACGGATGCAGCGTCTGCGACCGCAGCCACGCGATCGCCGGCCCGTACGAGAGGGCGCCGAGCGTTTGATAGGCGCTCGCCTCTGCCACGCGGCCGCCGCGTCCCTCGATCCATCCGCTGAGTTCCCGCACCAGGCGTGTCTTGCCGATCCCCGGCTCGCCCGTCACCCACACCATGCGCGTGCGCGAGGCGAGCGCGCGCTCCCATGCGGCGCGCAGCGCGCCGAGCTCCCGTTGGCGGCCCACCAGCGGCCCATCGGCCGCGGCTGACATCCCGGCGCGCACTGGCGAGCCGCCGGCCGATGTCGTCGCGCGAGCGGGATCGCTGGCGCTCTGCCGAGCCTCGACGGTCGCAGGTGCTGGCCGAACGCCAAGCTCGGCCGCGAGCACCGATTCGCATTCCTCGAGGGCGCGCGCAGCGCCTGCCCGGTCGCCGAGGGAGGTAAGTGCCGCGATGCGCGCACGGTGCGCGGGCTCGTACGTCGGATCGAGGCGGAGGAGCCGCTCGCTTATCTCCCGTGCGCGGCCCGGTTCGGCGCGCGTCAGGTTGGCGTCCATCAGCGACTCCAACCCGGCCGCGTACATCCGCCGCAGCCGCTCCTGCTCCGGCGCCAGCCAGGCGTCGTAGTCGTCAGGCAGCAGCGGTCCACGGTACAGCGCGAGCGCATCCTCCAGGCGCGCCAGGGCTGCGTGATCGGTGCGGGCGTGCCGGCCGTCCGCGACTCCCCGGATGAATGCCGCGACATCGATGCACATCGGCGCGCCGGCCAGCCATCCGATCGTCGTTCCCTCCACATCGAGGTAGCGCTCGACTTCGGGAAAGGCTCTGCGGAGCTGATGGATCAGGTTGCGGAGGTTGGTCCGCGCCTGCGACTCGCGCGAGTCCGGCCACAGCGCGGATGCCACGCGCACCCGCGGCTGTGGCCGCTCGGCGTGCAGCGCCAGCCACGCCAGCAGCGACCGGATTCGCGCCGAGTGGATCGGCACCGCGACGGCCCCGTACCGCAGATCGAATCCGCCGAGCAGCGACAGCGTCAGGGTCGGGAGATCCATGCGTCGCAAACTGTCCGCCGTTGCCGGCAAATGCCAGCGATGCGGCAAGACCGACAGAGCGGCGAGCGAGACCATGCACTATCGGGAGCTGGCCCGACGCAGCGTCGTCGACATAACGTGGTGGGCAATCTGCCGCCCCGCCTCGGTGCCGGCGCGTGTCGAGTAGCGGAAGTGCCAACCGAGCTGCACCCGCGAGTCCGCGCACTCCTCGGCCGCTGCGCGGAATGTGGGGAAACTGCGCGTCGGCATACGCGCCGGCGCGGTGAGCGAGGTGTTTTCGAATGGGGTCTCGTTGCCGAACGTCGCCGCCAGCACCTCGTACGCGGCGGCGCAACCCGTGGCGTGGGCGGACGCGTATTCGGGAAATGGCGGAGCCGTTAGGAGCGGTACCCAATCCGGATGCGCCGTGGTAGCAGGGTTCCCGTCCAGATCCGCGAAACGTACCGCGGTCACCGGGCGCCAGTGGTTGTACTCGAACTTGGAGTCCCAGTTCGACACGTACCCATCGAACAGCGAGACGTAGAACAGGGCGAGAGCGCGATTTGCCCCCCACAGCTCGACGTTGCGCTCCATCAGCAGCCGTCGCGCCAGCCGGCCGGCTGAGCTCTCCGCGAACTCCATCCACCAGACCGCGTAGCCGGTCTGATCCGGCGTGCGGACCGTGCTCAGCGAGTCGCCTCGCAGCCGCACTTCTTCGAGCGCGGCGGCGTATTCCGCCGAGGCGAGCGGCGGGGGCGGCGTTGGACGAAAGCGCGCCGGATCGTCAAAGGTGAACGGCGTCGCATAACGAAAGCCGGGCTGGAGCACGAACCCGGCGTACGGCGGGGTGGTCTGGTACTGTCCGGGCTCCGAACGGAACTCGTACGTGCCCGGCGTATCCCAGCCATCGTTGGCGCGGCGCTCGAGAATGGCGCGAGCCGCCGCCTTGCCTATCGCGACTCCCTGCCGGCGTGCGCCCTCGTGCCGCGCGCGAGTCAGCCACCGGTCGTGCACCGGAGCCAGCTCCGCGCGGTGCGACGGATAGGTCGCGAGCAAGACCTCGTACGCAGCGCTCGACGCCGCAGCCAGGGGATCGGCCGCGGGGCGCGTCTGGCGATAGGCATACGCGGCGTACTCGGGCCTGATGGTCTGCAGCGCATCGTGCATCGCCAGGTGCATCATGGCCAGTGCCCGCTGGCCGCGATACGTGAGGAACTGATCCTCGCCGTAAGCGATGTCGTAGGCGAGCTCCGACCATTCGACGGCGAGCTCTGGCCCGTGCGCAGCGATTATGCGGCGGTCGGAAGGTAGCGCCGACGTGGCGGAGTCACAGCCGGGCGCGATCGCCGACATCGTGGCAACGGCGGCGACGAGCGATGCGACGGTGGCGGCGCGGCGTCGCGTGAGCAGGCGCCTTGGTGTGGGGCGGGGCGGGTGGA
>JBPCLX010000135.1:0-3541 GCA_051002815.1 Gemmatimonadaceae bacterium | reverse complement strand
TCGTTTTCCGGCGTCCACACTTCGATTCGACTGGCGCGCTGACCTCGCCGGCCCGGATGACGGTGCTGCATAACGGCGTGCTGGTGCATGACGCCGTCGAGCTTTCAGGGGCGACTGCGAACCAGCGCCGCGCGACCTACACGGCGCACGGGGACCGCCTGCCTATCAAGCTGCAGGACCACGGCAATCGCACGAAGTTCAGGAACATCTGGGTGCGAGAGATCGAGTAGGGTCGTCGTACTTCGACGGGCCCCGATCTCGCCGACGCCAAACCGCAAAGTTCGCGATAGCGGCGTTCCGTCCTTCCTACGCCCCTGTCAAGAACGGGAATTCGCTGCCTATTCAGCAATGCGCACGTAGGTCGAGTTGTAACCGTGCTCAAAGACCCCATCAAGGCGGAGACTATCGCTACCCGCCGCGATCCAGGCGTTGCGCGTCAGGAAATCGAAGCCGGGTTCTACGGTGATGAAGTCGTTTCCCTCTGCGTCTTCAAACGCAATCCGAAACTGGCCGGTGACCGGAGCCGTCCCCGATCGGACGTAAATAAGGTTCATCGCGGATTTGAGTGCACCAGATTCGCGAGATGGAAAGACCAACCCTTCCTGTCACGGTGCGTGCCAGTACTCCCGGTGTCGAAGGTCTCGCCCTTTCTGACATCAATGTCGAAGGGTGCGACAGATGAGGCGGATTGGGCGGATCAGCGCTGATCGGTCTCATGTAAAAGCAGGAGTCGAATGTCGTAGGGTAGCTATGCAAACCAACCTATCCATCGCCTCGCGCGGTGATCCTTCCCCTCACCCAGGCATTGTCCGCCGCATCCGCCAGATCCGCCTCATCCGTCGCCCCTTCGACATTAATGCCGGCTACCGCCCACTCCTTTTCAAAGGGACAAGCGATGGCCCATCGCTTCCGGGATGAGCACTACTTCTTCCTGAAGATTAGAGCTGCGTTTCCCGGTATTCCGTGAAGAACCTTTAATATGGGCTCCTCGCTATTCCGAGTGGACCAGGGTCGGCATGAGACGGAAGCTCGAGTCGCTGAGGCTCTCGCAGGCGAGCTGGCGGAGCGCGATTGTGTCGGCTGTGGCTGGAGTCGCGTCTAACCTCGAGTGGAACGCTGGCGCCGTACGCTCAGAAGGTGAAGTCAACAGCATTTTTACCGCAGAGAACGCAGAGGGATCGCAGAGAACTGCAGAGAGAAAATAGAGAACAACTTTGTGTGTTCGGGCATTGAGCGAGCCGCATCCGCAAGCCTCCTGCGGTCCTCTGCGCTCCTCCGCGGCCTCCGCGTTAGAAAGCCAACTCGGGACCTACGACAACCTGGCCGGCATGAATCGGTGCGGTGCAGAGTTTCTGCTCTTTAACGCGGATGGCGCGGAGGTTTCGCGGAGGTCGCGGAGGGATTCATGAGACGAGCGAAGCTCATCGCAGGGGAACTCAGAGACAGCTCAACGGCGGTGCACATCGAACTGTGCGAGGTCATTAGAAAAAAAACGGGCACTGTCATATCGATTCGTTCGCTGATAGGTCGGGAAATACCCGACGACAAGAAGGGGGCGCCGCCGGCGTCACCCCCTTCTACATCTCCAGCCAGTCTTGTACTAAACCCCCGACTCCCGACCCCCGACCCCCGCCTACCGACTCCCTCCGCCCACCACCGCCTGGCGCACCCACACGTAGCGGTGCAGGAAATCTCCGATCTGCTTCCACGTGTCGATCCAACGGCTGTGGAGCAGCGACTCGTGAGGCTCATCCGGAATGACCAGCAGCTCGTAAGGCACATTGTGCGCGCGGAGTAGCTGTACCAGCCCGACCGTCTGTGCGAAGTCCACGTTGCGGTCGTCATCGCCATGCACCAGAAACACGGGGGACTTCCACGTGCTCATCGCCGATACGGCTGATGAACGATAGGACATGGCGGCGGTGTCGAGGACGTTGTCGTATAGGTGCACACCCGCGAGATCGGCACCGGCGACGAACAGATCCGAGTTGCGCGCCAGCGCTTGCGCTGTCAGCAGTCCTCCGTACGAAAGTCCCCAGATCCCAATCCGCGCTGGATCGACATCGGTCCGCGTCTGTAGGTAGCGGCCGGCGGCCAGAACATCGCGGTACTCGGCGTTACCCTGACGATTCGTGCTGTCGGCCCGCTGGAAGGAGCGACCGTAGCCGATGCCGCGACGGTAGTTCACGGAGAGCACTACGTATCCCTGGCTGGCCAGCCACTGATTGTAGGCGTACGACCAATGATAGAACTGCATGTAGTGGTAGCCGGGGAGCATCTGCCGCGACGGGCCACCGTGCACGAAGACCATTGCCGGGCGGCGCTCACCGGGCTTCAGGTCCTTCGGGAGAAAGAGCTGATTGCTGGTTTCGAGCCCATCCTCGGCGGTGATCTTCACGATCTGCGGCGTCACGTGCGCGGCGACGGGAAAATCCGCCGCGAGGGTGGGATAGACGACTTTCGGAGCGCCTCCGCCGGCGGGGACGATTGCGACCGAGGCGGGTTGCGCGACATCGAACGAAAGTACCGCCACCCGGCTGCCTGACGAGAGAGGGCGCGGGTGTGTTTCGATTCCACTGCCGGTGGAGACGCGCGCCGGCGTGCCGCCCGCCACAGGAACGCTCCAGATGTGGCGACGTTCGATGTCGGTGGCGTTGGTGGAATAGAAAAGTGTCTTGCCATCGGCCGAAAGCCTGGCCGAATTGGCGCCTTCAATCAGTCCGTCGGTGGTGGTGAGCATTACAGGGACCGGCTGCGGCCTGGAGATCCGGAGCGAGAAGTATCGATCCCATTCGTCGGTTTGCGGCGAGAGCGGAAAGACGAGGTGATCGTCGGCCCACATCATGCGTGAAATCGCGGCGAACGTGCGATCGTCCTTGTCGTTATGCCAGAGCAGAGTCGCCGGGCAGCCGCCGGTCATCCGGTCGCCGGCGGCCGGGCAGCCAGTCACGTTGGCGGTGTAGATCGCCAGCGTCGCACCGCCGTCGAGTGTGGCCGTGTACATCCCCGGCATGCGAACGCCGCGTGTCGTCGAGTCCTGCTGTTGCGCACCTCTCCCAAAGCCGCCGAACCCGCCGCCGCCGCAGCCACCGCCGCCGCCGCGTCCGGCAGCCGGACCGGGAGGGTTGCCGATCCCGCCCGTACCCTCCTGGGACTGCCGCCCGAACGGCACACCGGGCCGCCTGACGAAGGCGATGCGCTTGCCGTCAGGCGACCATGTGGGGCCCGCATCGCAGTCCACGCTGGGCGCCAGATAATCGACTGTCCGGGTCTTCACGTCGTAAATGCCGATGAACGAGTGGTCCTGACGATCGCTCACGAAGGCGATCCTGGCACCGTCCGGGGACCACTGTGGGCTGCTCTGCGAGCCCCACGCGGTGATGAACGCCCTGGTGCCACTATCCACCGCTGTCGTCGCCCCGGGCAGCACGCGCGCCCGGTGAATCTGTCCGTTCTTCACGAAAAGCACCCATCGCCCGTCGGGCGAAAGCTCCGGCGATCCCCCTTCCGCCACGCGCCAGGCATCGCCGCCGCCGCTGGT
>JBPCLX010000134.1:0-3621 GCA_051002815.1 Gemmatimonadaceae bacterium | reverse complement strand
GCGCAACCGATCGATCTCACACGCGTGACGATGGTGGATCTGACGCATGCGTTCGACTCGGGCACTCTTTACTGGCCCACGTCGCCCTCGGCGTTCGCGCTCGAGCGGCTCTCCTATGGTGAGACGGAAGACGGTTACTTCTACTCTGCTAACGCGTTCTCCGCGCCCGAGCACGGAGGCACGCACCTCGACGCGCCGATTCACTTCGGCGCCGGGCGCCTGACGATCGATCGGCTTCCACTGGAACGGCTGATAGCGCCGGCGGTAGTGCTCGACGTCACCGCGAAGGCGGCCGCCGATCCCGGATATCGCCTGACGCGGCAGGATGTGCTTGACTTCGAGCGGGCGCACGGACGGATTGCAGCGGGTACGATCGTGCTGCTGCGCACTGGCTGGAGCGCACGCTGGCCTGACAGAAAGGCGTACCTGGGCGATGACACGCCCGGTGACGCCTCCCGCTTGCGCTTTCCGAGCTTTGGTGAGGGTGCCGCACGGCTGCTCGTCGAGGAGCGGGGAGTCGGCGCGCTTGGCGCCGATGTGGCCTCTATCGACTACGGCCAGTCGGCGGATTTCATCGTGCACCGGATCGCCGCCGCACGCGACGTCTATGGGCTTGAGAACCTGACGAATCTCGAGTCCATACCCGCCACCGGAGCAACGGTGATTGCGCTGCCAATGAAGATCGCGAATGGTTCGGGCGGACCCGTACGCGTGATAGCGCTCGTTCCCCGGTAGAATGCGGTACCGCCCGAGATGACGAATCCGAGCCCTCGACCACTTTCGACGGCCGACTCGGTATCGGCGCTGCCGAAGTGGCTCGACCGGAATGCCTTTCCCTTCGTTCCCCGGTCCGTGAGGCTGCCGGGGGGAAGCTCCATACGTTACGTGGATGAGGGCGAGGGCGAGCCACTGCTGTTCGTGCACGGCACGCCGTCCTGGTCATTCGAGTGGCGGCACGTCATCCGCGCGTTATGCGATAGCTATCGCTGTGTCGCTCCGGATCTGCTGGGCTTCGGCCTTTCCGACCGCCCTCGGGATTTTTCGTACACCCCGGAGGCCCATGCGCGGGAGATCGACGCGTTCGTCGAGACAATCGGCCTGCGGAATTTCACGCTCGTCGTCCACGACTTCGGCGGGCCTATCGCGCTGCCGCTGGCGCTCGAACGACGAGGAATCGTTCGGCGGATCGTGGTGCTGAACAGCTGGATGTGGAGCCTGAGGACGGATCCGACGATGGCGCGAGCGGCCCGGCTGCTCGGGGGCCGTTTCGGCCGCCTGCTGTACGAAAGGGTGAACCTGTCGCCGCGTGTGATCATGCCGGCCGGCTATGCCGACAAGAGGAAGCTCACTCGGACAATTCATGAGCAGTACCTGGCGCCGTTTGCGGACAGGTGGTCGCGCGGCGCCGTTCTATGGACGTTGGCCCGCTCTCCGCTCGCCTCCAGCGCGCATTACGAGAAGCTGTGGGTCGGCCGTGGTCGATTGAAAGAGGTGCCGGTGCTTCTCATCTGGGGCATGCGTGATCCGGCATTCACCACCGCCTCGCTGGCGCGCTGGCGTGAGGCGGCTCCCCACGCCCGCGTCGTGGAGCTGCCGGTGGGTCACTGGCCGCAGGAGGAGGCGCCGGAGGACGTGGTGAAGGCGTTACGTGAGTTCTTGATCGAATAGTCTTGCCGGCATGCACCCCATCAGCCGCCGTCCGGCTATGATCCTGCGCTCACACGGCCGGGCACCGCCAACGTCCTTGGAGTTAGGCGAGCAGCGATCTGGCTTTCGCTGAGACTATTCCGCACCTTGCGGTTGACTAGCCGCTTCGCGTGGTCGTATGATGGACTGATGATAGAGCATGCCGAGCAGGTCTCCGTCGAGCGCACGCCGCAATCGCCCGGGCCGACCCCACGCGGCTTCCGTCCACTTGGTATCGCGCTCGTACTGCTCGCTTCAGGGGCCGCCATCTGGGTGCTCGGACCGGGACGGCCGCCGGCCGAAGGCGGGCATCTCGGCATCTGGAGCCTGCTGCCGGCGCTGATCACTCTCGTCGTCGTGTTCCTAACGCGGGAGGTGATCGTTTCCCTCCTGCTCGGGATTGCCGTAGGGGGGCTCGTCAGCGCCCGCCCCAACATTCTGGAAGCGTTCGTGTTGCCTGCCATTGGCAGCGAGTCGTACGCGCTCATTCTCGTCGTATATCTGTGGGCGCTTGGTGGGCTGATCGGGCTCTGGACGCGCACCGGCGGCGCCGAGGAATTCGCGCGATGGGCAGCGGCCCGGATGGTGCGCGGCCCACGCTCGGCCATGGTATTCACCTGGCTGATGGGGATGATCTTTCACCAGGGCGGTACCATCTCGACCATTCTCGCCGGCACGACGGTACGTCCGGTGACCGACGCGCACCGGATATCGCACGAGGAGCTTACGTACCTCGTGGATTCCACGGCGTCACCGGCGGCAACGGTCATTCCGTTCAACGCCTGGCCGCTCTACGTTGCTGGCCTGGTGGTGGGAACCACGCCGCTGTTCGCAACCGAGGAGGCGGCGGTCGCGTTCTTCTTCTCCGCGATTCCATACAATTTCTACGGCATCTTCGCCGTGGCGAGCACACTGCTGTTCGCGCTCGGCCTGCTGCCCTGGACCGGCGCCAAAATGAGCAAGGCCCGCGAGCGTGCGCGCACCACGGGCCAGCTCAACGCGCCTGACGCGCAGCCGGTGGCGAGCGCTGAGCTGACGATACCAAGGGTACCCGCCGGCTATCGAACGGGACTCGAGGATTTCGCGGTACCCATCCTCACTTTGCTCGGCGTCGCGATCGTACCCTACTTCCTCACCGGAACCGTGCGCATCGCCGAGGCGTTCGGACTGGCGCTGCTTGCCGCTTTTGGCCTGGCGCTGCTGAAGGGCATGTCGCTCCGAGTGGCGATAAACGGTTTCGTCGACGGCTGCAAGGGAGTGACCGTCGGGGCGATCATCCTCGGACTGGCGGTGACCCTCGGCTTCGTATCGCGTGAGTTAGGCACGGCCGGGTTCATCGTCGAGACGGTCAGTGGGGGACTGCCACCGGTGCTGCTCCCCGCAATTCTCCTCGCGGTCTGCATGGCGGTCGCGTTCTCGATCGGCTCGTCGTGGGGCACTTACGCCGTGGTGTTTCCGCTGGCCATGCCTCTCGCATACGCGGTGAATCCCGACCCCTACTATGTCACGCTGTGCTTTGGCGCCGTGCTTGGCGGCGCCGTGTTCGGTGATCAGTGCTCACCCATCTCCGACACGACAATTCTTTCTTCGCTCGCCTGTGGCGGTGATGTCATGGATCACGTCAAGACCCGGCTACCGCTGGCTCTGGTGGCAGCATTTGGTGCCGCCATCATGGCGACGGCGCTCGCCGCGTTTGCGTGAAGGGGGCGACCCCGTGGGGGTCGCCCGGTTCCCACGCAGCACGGCGTAAGGCTCGATCCCGTTTTCCCGATTCCCGTTTCCCGTTTCCCGTTGCCCGATCCCCAACGCTCCGGACCACCTAACCCTCGTGCAGAACCGTCATCGGATTGACCCGTCCTGCCCGCCGCGCCGGCCATAAAGTGGCAGCCAGTGCCACCGCCGCTGTAACGACGAGCACGGTGCCGAAGGTCAGCG
>JBPCLX010000133.1:0-4275 GCA_051002815.1 Gemmatimonadaceae bacterium | reverse complement strand
TAGTCGAACTCGGCCGCCTGACCAATCACGATCGGCCCCGAGCCGACGAGCAGAATTCGATTTAGATCAGCGCGACGCGGCACGAATCATGTCTTCGATGATGGTGTCGAACGAATGTCGGGGCGACCAACCGGTCGCCGCGCGCAGCTTTGCCGCATCGCCCACGAGCAGCGGCACATCAGCGGCGCGCTGCAGCGCCGCCTGTACGTCCAATCTCGCATCGACGCCGACCAGAGCAAGCACGCGTTCGGCAACTTCGTCGGCGCGGTGTCCCTTGCCACTGGCGACGTTGTATGCCTCGCCGGCCTCACCCCGCTCGGCGAGTGCGACGTAGGCACGCGCGACATCGGCCACGTGCAGAAAATCGCGCACCGATGCCACGTTGCCAATCTGCAGGGTCTTGCCGCCGCTGGCGCGAAGGGCCAGCGCGTCTCGAACGAGACGCGGAAGGAGAAAATGCGGCGGCTGTCCGGGACCGCTGTGGTTGAAGCTCCTTACAGCTATCACGCGCACACCCTGTCCGCGCCAGGCGGCCAGCGCCATCTGCTCCTGCGCCGCCTTGGAGGCAGCATACACGTCACGTGGCTCCTGGGGCGTGTACTCACCGAGCGGTATACGGTCGGGAGCGTGCGCTCCGTACTGAAGGCCGCTCCCCACCACCAGAACAATTGGATCGGCGGTGCCGGCGGCACGCATCTCCGCCACAACGGCGACCAGCCGCGCCGCGCCCGAAACGTTCACCTCCAGCGCCGAGCCCGGGTCGGCGTTGGCCGACGGCACGTAGGAAACTCCAGCGAGATGAAAGATCGCGTCGGGACGGGCGTCGTTCAGTACGCGGGCGAGTTGCTCGGAGTCCCGGACGTCGCAGGGCACCGATCGGATCGAGTCGCCGTCATTCCGGCGAAAGCCGGAATCCAGGGCCGCACCTTCGTCATTCCGGCGAAAGCCGGAATCCAGGCTTTCAGCAGACGCCGGTTCCGGCGTGTGGCTTCCCGCCACCACCTCCCAGCCGCCCTCGAGCAGTGCCTGACAAAGCCACGGTCCGACGAATCCCGACGCGCCGGTGATGAATGCGCGCGGCACTAGCGGCGCGACCGGTGACGCTCGAGGTCGGCCTCGACCATCATGCGCACCAGATCATGGAACGACAAGGTCGGCTCCCATCCAAGTTCGTCCCGGGCGCGCGAAGGGTCGGCGACGAGCAGATCGACCTCGGCCGGCCTGACGAACCGCTGATCCAGCACCACGTGATCCCGATAGTCGAGTCCAACGCACTTGAAGGCGGTCTCGCACAGCTCGCGCACCGACCACGTGCGCCCGGTGCCAATGACGTAATCGTCAGGCGTATCGCGCTGCAGCATGCGCCACATCGCGTCGACGTAGTCGAGGGCAAAGCCCCAGTCGCGGCGAGCATCGAGTGTGCCCATCTTCAGCTCGCGCGCCATCCCGAGAGAAATCCGGGCCGCGCCGTCGGTCACCTTGCGCGTCACGAACTCCAGCCCTCGTCGCGGGCTTTCGTGGTTGAACAGAATGCCCGACACCGCGTACATGTTGTAACTCTCGCGGTAGTTCACGGTGATCCAGTGACCGTAGACCTTGGCCACGCCGTATGGGCTGCGCGGATAGAAAGGGGTGGATTCGCGCTGAGGAGTCTCGACGACCTTGCCGAACATCTCGCTCGAGCTGGCCTGGTAGAACCGCGCGGCCGGCGCCGCTTTGCGCACCGCCTCGAGCATTCGCGTCACACCGAGCGCGGTGAACTCCCCGGTGAGCACAGGCTGAGTCCACGAAGCCTGCACGAAGCTCTGCGCCGCCAGGTTGTACACCTCGTCAGGCGCGACCGCCGCCATTGCCTCGACGAGCGAGTGCTGGTCGAGCAGATCGGCCGAGACGAGCTCGATACGGTCGATGAGGTGGGCGATGCGCTCGTACGGCGTCGTCGAGCTTCGCCTCACGACCCCGACCACGCGATACCCTTTCTCCAGCAGAAAGTCGGCGAGGTAGGAGCCGTCCTGGCCGGTGATACCGGTGATGAGAGCTGTGGGCAAGGGCGGATCGAGATGAGAGATGCGAGATGCGAGAGGTGCAGCTTCGAAATGCGAATTGCGAATTGCGAAGAACTTAACGTCGATAGAAACCCGCTCTGCGAGTCGAGGAAGAAGATAACAGGGCTACGCCTCGTTCACGTTTACCATTTCCCATTTCCCTTTTCCCGCTTTTCCGGGGAAGAGGGGAAACAAAAGGGGAGCCTCGTCGGCCCCCCTTAACCCTCGTCCCTCGACCCGCGCCCCTCACGCCACCTGCGTACCCCTCGGCGCCCTCTCGATCTTTCCCGCATTCAGGCAGCGGGTGCAGACCTTGATTCTGGTGATCTTGCCGTCGATGAGGATGCGCGCCACCTGGAGGTTGGGCTTCCAGACCCTGCGGGTCTTGTTGTTGGCGTGAGAAACGTTGTTTCCGAACGTCACGCCCTTTTCGCAGACATAGCAGCGGCGATTGCTGATTGACCTTTTCTTTTCCATCGGTCAGCCCTCCACGAGCTCGATTCGCGCCAACTCGGCGCCGTCACCCTTGCGGTGCCTGGTCTTGAGAATGCGCGTGTAGCCACCGGGACGCGCGGCGAACCGCGGGCCCAGCTGCTGGAAGAGCTTGTCAGCCGCCTCGCGCTTCTGGATGTGCCGCCCCGCCATGCGACGGTCGTGCAGCGTGCCCGAGCGAGCCTTGGTGATCAACCGCTCGACGAACGGCCGCAGCTCCTTTGCCTTTGCTTCGGTTGTCTCGATCGCTTCGTGCTCGATGAGCGACGTAGCGAGGTTGCGCATCAGTGCAAGCTTCTGCTCGCTCGTGCGCCGCAGCTGGCGCCCCGCCTTGCGGTGCCGCATGAATTACTCCTCGTCGTCAGGCGCGTTGGCCGCTGCCTGGCTCGGCGGCGTCCCCCAATCGAGGATCCGCACGCCCTCGGCGGACTCCTCGAAGCGCATTCCAAAATTCAGTCCTTCACGTTCCAGCAGCTCGGCGATCTCCTGCAGCGACTTCTTGCCGAAATTCTTCACCTGCAGCATCTGCCCCTCGGTCTGCTTGACCAGATCGCCGAGGGTACGAATGTCCGAGTTCTTGAGCGAGTTCACCGAACGCACCGACAGTTGAAGCTCATCGATCGGCGTCTTGATCAACTGGGCCAGCCGCTCGGAGTCAGCGCCACCCTCGGTCTCCGGCTGCACCACCGCCGAAGCGTGCGAACCGAAGCTCACGAAGTACTGGAAGTGCGTCTGCGCCAGCGCGGCCGCATAACTCACCGCCTCCTCGGGCGAAATCGTGCCGTTGCTCTCGACGGTGAGCGACAGGCGATCGTAGTCCGTGCGCTGGCCAACACGGGTCTCGGCGACCGTGAAGTTGGCGCGCCGCACCGGATTGTAGATCGAATCGATGCGGACCAGATCGACCGGCATCCCCCGATCCATCGGGTGCTGCTCGGACTCGATGTAGCCGCGTCCCTTGTTCACATAGAGCTCGACGTTCAGCTCGCGGTCGTCCTGGAGCGTGAACAGGTGGTGCGACGGATCAACGACGCGCACCGCCGCGTTCCCTTCGATGTCGCCCGCGGTTACCGGGCCCGCTTCCGACTTCTTGATGCGCAGTATGGCTTCGTCGACATCCTCGTCCAGTGCGAGGGTTAGTGTCTTGAGGTTGCCAATGATCTGGTGCACGTCCTCGACGACACCCTGCACCGTCTGATGCTCGTGCAGCACGCCATCAATGCGGAACGCCCAGACCGCCGAGCCGCGCAGCGACGAGAGCAGCATGCGCCGCATGGCGTTGCCAAGCGTATGCCCGAATCCGCGCTCCAGCGGCTGGAGGCGAAACTCGGCCACGTTCTGATTGTCTTCGCGCTTTGTTGATTCTACCAGCTGCGGCCGAACCAGCCCGCTGAGATCGATTGTCTGTGCCATGTTGGTTGTTCCTGTGTCCCGCCGGCATTCACCCGGCGACGCCCCACCCCGCCCCTAACGCGCGGTGAGTTCGTGAAGGAGTTAGGGTCCCGGACCAAAAGCGCGACTCGGGGCGCGCGAGGCGGGGTGCGGGATCCCGCATCGCGCGTCGCGCATCCCTCGTCACGCTTACTTCGAGTACAACTCTACGATAAGCTGTTCCTGCGCGGCGATCGGGATGTCGTGCCGCGCCGGGCGCTCGAGCACGCGGCCGCTGTAGGTGTCGCGGGCGAACACAACCCCCAACAGCAGAGCACCCAATCGCGCCTCCTCCATCGCCCCAATA
>JBPCLX010000132.1:0-9953 GCA_051002815.1 Gemmatimonadaceae bacterium | reverse complement strand
CCAGCACAGCCGGTCCTGGCGCCTCGAACGCGGACCGTGCTCCGGCCGCAGGCCCGTCCGCAAAATGGCGGTCTTGCATGCAGTGCACCCGAGCAGCAGAGCGCGCATCGCCCCTTTGTCTTGAATTCCCACCATTTTGCACGTATTGCCGAACCCGCTCATCCCGGAAGCGACCCAGTACGAGAACGCTCTCTAATCTACGTTTTCTGCCGCTCGGCCAAAGGCTCTGGTGACGCGTTTCGTCCGGATGTGGAAAAATGGAGATGGTTACTGTACCGGTTGGCGTTGAGCAACATGTCCACCGCGGTTCCAACGGCCAGATTAGCTGGCCGGGGACGCGATTCGGGGGACATCGAACCCTAAGGAACCTGCCCTGGCGTTGCTGTGGTGGCAATGAAGTCGTTCGCGCTGTTCTTAGTGCGAAGCAGCAGTGTGCGCGCGTCTGGCAGTGTGGCGATCGATTCGCCGAACGATTGATCGCAGGTCGACCGACCAGTCCGAGATCAGTCGTGCTTACGCGCCGTCGAGTGACGGATGCACGGGCGACGCGCAGGACTCGAACGTCGTCGCGCGAACGGACGTCCAGGAAACGAGGTCATTGAGTGAGGCGGCTGGAACGCGCACGTAGACCGTTCCGTCGGAAGCGGTCTGCGTCGGGAGTGTACTGATGTCCACGGAGTCACCGATCGCCAGGCAGCGGACGGCTGGTTCCCATCATCGCGTGCATTACGCGATGACGAGGAAGCAGAGGAGGAGCGTCGGCTCATGTACGTCGCGATGACCCGCGCGCGTCACGCGCTTTCGGTTGTGGTCCCTGTCAATGTCTACGGGTCGCGGTGGGGAGCGGACTACTCGATGGCGCAGCTGTCGCGGTTCATTGATGCGGACGTGCGGAAGCGGATCCAGCGGCGGTCGGCAGGGCCGGCGGCGCAGCCTGCGCGATGGCTTGGCTGGCCGACCGCGGATGGGACGCGGGTTCGCTGGGGACCTGGCGCCCGCCCTCGCGCGCTCGTGAGGCGGTGGAGAAGCTGACGACCCTCCTTGCGGAGCTGAACGTGCCACCCTCGTCAGGCAGCCGCGAGCTGGCGGTGGAGATCGCGCGCATCCGCGACATGTACGACACGATCCTGCGGGAGAAGTACGACCGTCCCGAGCCTCGGCTCTCGGACCTGGATCAGCTGGAGTCGATCGCGGCGGGGCATCCGGAGCGGGCGGCGTTTCTCGCGGAGCTGGCGCTGGCTCCGCCGAGCTCCACGCAGGACCTGGCGGAGGGGGCGACTGGGGAGGACGACCTGCTGATCCTCAGCACGGCGCACAGCGCGAAGGGGTGCGAGTGGGATGCGGTGTTCCTGATATGGGCAGCGGACGGCTGGTTTCCTTCATCACGCGCCTTACGTGATGAAGATGAATCCGAAGAGGAGCGGCGTCTGATGTACGTGGCCCTGACGCGTCCGCGCAAGGCGCTGCATGTGGTGTTTCCGGTGAATGTCTACGGCTCGCGCTGGGGAGCGGACTACTCGATGGCGCAGCTGTCGCGGTTCATCGATCAGGATGTGCGGAGCCGGATGCAGCGGAGTCCGGCGGGCGGGCGGGGCGTCAGGTCGGAGAGTCCGACCAGTGATGTTGCGCCGGATCGACAAGTGGTGGATTTGCGCAACATGCTGAGTGGGCGTTTCGAGGGGTAGCGGGAGGGAAAGACACTGCATCATGTTTCCATGCAATCCTGCAGCGCTCGCGAGTCCGATATGCAAGAGGCCGTCGAATCTTCGATCATGCATCCGTTTGCCGCACGGTGCAGCAGATCCTGGCGCACCACGCTGGGAGTGACTGCACTCTGCGGCGCCGCGTGCACGCAGACTGTCTCCGAAGTCTCAGGACCGAGCGTGCCGACCGATACGACCGATTCCGGCGGAACGGTGCAGCGAGCGACAGTAACAATCTCGGTCACCGTCGATCCCGCTGACATGCCTATCGCGGCACAGATCGGAGAGTCATCCGGAATTCTCCGCGGCGTGTGGGTCGTGCTGCATCGAAGCGGGGCCGGCGGTACGACCGATTCCGCGCTCACCGATCAGGCTGGAGCAGCGCAGTTCACGCGCCTGCTACCGGGATCCTATTCCGTCTCAGTGCTGCGATCGTTATCGCCAGCGGAGCAACAAATGCTCGACAGCGCAGCTGCTGACGTGACGGGGTTCGCGGGCGGTCTCACGTTGCAGGTGACCGCACCATCTACGAGTTCTCAGATCGCCGTCGTCGCTGGGCGCCGCGGTTCGCTGGTCATCAGTGAAGTATTCGAGTACTCGCCTCCAACAGCCGAATGGTTAGGGCATCCGTTCGGCACCTACCTGGAGTTGGCGAACAACTCGGATTCAGTCATCTACCTGGATGGCAAAGTAGTAGGCCATTCGGTTCCGCAGCAGCACCAGGATTTCAGCACATTCCCTTGCGATCTGACTGAGCCTTGGCGAATGGACCCTGCCGGACTGTGGGCGTACAGTATCTGGCAGATCCCGGGCGTTGGAACGGAGTACCCACTGGCGCCGGGCGCCGCTGTTGTCTTAGCCACGGATGCCATGGATCACCGGGAGTTCAATGCATCGCTCTTGGACTTATCAGCAGCCGATTTCGAGTTTTTCGGCACCTCCGAGGACATCGATAACCCATTCGTGCCCAACGTGCGGCCGATTGGCGGAAGCAACGGGCCATTCGGGCACGGTGCAGTTTTCAATAATCAGCCGAGCGTCACGTTCGTTTCCGATCGGCTAGACATCGGAAGCCTGCCCACCGGATTTGTAGCCACGTCATCCCTCCCAGTATGGCGCATTCCACTTCCAAAGCTGCTCGATGTGTTTTCCACGCTTCTTGCTCCTGGCGTCTTCGATGCTAATACGCCGGAGTGCCAGCCGTTTGTGAATCCGCTTTTTGACCGTCAGCGGGCACGTCTAAGCAACACTCAAATGAAAGGCTCAATTCGCCGCCGTCCCGCTGCCGTTCTGGCGACGGGCCGCGTCGTCCTGCAACGCACAGGCAACAGCGACCGGGACTTTGAGCGCACGAGTCACCCATCGCCGAAACTGCTGCCCTGAACACTCACCCTGGAACGCTCAGAGAATCAGGATCGACTAGGTGCAGGAACCAGTAAACCACGCCAACAGAAGCGAGAGAGGTGCGTTCAACCACATGATACACGAGCAAGCGCGACCAGGATTTCAGGCTATCCGATCTTCAGTTCTCTATCGCACTTCCATATACCGTATACCGTCGCGTTCACGTCGTACAAATACATATTCCTGACATTGTGCACGTTCCACCAGTATACACCCCAGTGTCTCGGCAGCATGTGTCGCAAGCCGCCTCACCGCCGGTTGGACACGAGTCGTTAGTACAAGGATCGCCATTGTTGAAACTCGAAGCAAATGCCTCGCGGCCGGCCATAGACATGATCAACGCTGCGGCAATAGCCAGTCCGAATCTTAGGAATAGTATCATTCGTCTACGCATTCTGGTCTCCTCAGTGTGAGACGGAACTCGAATTGCCACTTCTCCAACTTCGTCGCACGCCTATCAGCCGATTGACGCACTTGACGTCACGCTTGCGCCTGTCGCTTTCGCGCAGAATCACCGAATTCTGATTGCGGCTGCAAGGACGGAGTCAATCGTCTCGGCGTGAGAGATCGCTCGTACCCGCGCGTACGATACCCTACCTCCGTCAAGCAGGACTGTCAAAGGAACGAGATTCGCATGGTAGACGCCTGCCATCTTCCGATCGTTCATAGGGAGAACAGGTTGCAGGATGCCGTGTCGCTCAACGTACTCCTTCGTCGAATCCGCACTACTCAGTGATACCCATAGGACCTCGATTGACGAGGTGCTATCGCGAGTTATGACTTCAGCAATCCGCTTCCAACCTTCCAGGGATTCGAGGCAGAAGCCGCAGCTAGTGGAGAGGAAGAAGAGGAGCTGCCGCGGGCCGCTCTCATGACCGAGGGTAATCGAGTCGCCCGATAACGTGGACGTTCGGAAGGCAGGCACCGGCATGCCCAGATGCGGCTGAAATACACGTGCTCGTGCACGCGCAAGCTCCGCACGGAGGTCGGCGCTCTGTCGCGCTAGGCGCCAGGTGAGCAAGAGCGCCCCAAGAAGGGCGATGTAGACGAGCACCGACCAGATGTGCACGCGAAATGGCCACTGATCGCCCGAACGTGCCATTCGTCCCTCCGCGTCGTCCCGCCTATTCAAACAACGGGCTCATATTGTAACTTCAAGGGCACGGAAGCGCTATAGCGGCTCGGAGGCGCGATTCCTCGCCCCTTCCTTGCATTCGCATGAATGTGGGGAGCATATTCGCGAATCCTTTCCACAGCCGAGGCCGCATGTTAGCTGGCCGCTTTGTTCGCTCATCGGCAAAGCCAGATCGCGTGTGCCTTCTAGTCGAATATGCCGCTCCGTGGTTAGCCGCGTTGGCGCTATCATCTGGCGCCACCGTCGGCGCGCAGGAACTGCGTGCCTTCCCTACTGAAATCGTCGGCCGCGTAACAGTCCGAAGCAACGGCATGCCTATAGCTTCGGCACTCGTCGCACTCGAAGGGACCCGACTAGCTGCCGAAACCGACTCCGTTGGCCGCTATCGCATTGGCAACGCCCCGGCCGGCCCGCACATCCTTCACGTCCGCCGCATCGGCTACGCGCCGGCGCGCATCCCCCTAACGATTGCCACCAGCGGCCGGCTCGAGATCGACATCGTACTCGCACGGACGGTGCTCGAGCTGGAGGAAGTCACCGTGACCGCCGACGCCAGCGGGCGCGCGGCCGGAGAGCTCGGCACCGCAAGCGTTATAGACAGGCCTGCCATCGCGAATCAGACCGCCGCCTCGCTCGCGGGGATCCTCGAGCTCGTGCCCGGTGTGCCGATCGCGCCGCCCGGGCTGGACGGCGTAACCCAGATCGCTCTGCGCACCGTACCGACCAGTTCCGCGCCAGCCTCGCTGGTCCGGGGCGCACCTGACGCATCCGATCTTGCCTCGTTCGGCACCCTGATCGTCGTCGATGGCGTTCCGGTCTCCAACAACGCCAACCTCCAATCGCTCGGTGCCCGTGGCGAGTTGCCACTCTCGACAGCCGCGGGCGGTGGGATCGATCTCCGTCGCATCCCCGCGGCTACCCTCGAGCGCGTCGAGGTAATCCGCGGACTTCCCTCCACCCGTTATGGAGATCTCACGCAAGGCGCAATTCTCGTGCAGACGCGTGCCGCCGCAGTTGCTCCCGAGGTGGCAGCTCGCTATGACGTGCGCACCCTCGAGGTCAGCGCACTCGGCGGCATCGATTGGCGCGACGAGCGTCAGGCGCTCACCGGCAGCTTCGATGTCGCGAATACGCGTGTCTCGCCCGGTGCAACCCGCCAGCGAACCTGGCGCACCGCCATGCAGCTGGCGCACCGCGCCGAGCTCGGCGCAAGCGAGCTCGGAGTAGAAGGGCTTTCTCGGTTCACCTTCGATACGCGCATCGACTACTGGCGCCTGGACTCCGATAGCCCCGAGCAGCCGGAGATCATCCCGGGACGCGCGTCGTTTACGCACGATCAGGGGTTGCGCATCGGGGAGCGCGCCAGGTTCGCCCTCCATACTGATGCGACGATCGAATGGACGCTGTCGCTCGATGCGACTCGCCAACGCGCGTACGCGCAGTCACTGCGCAGCAGGCCTGCACAGCCCTTTACCGACCGCCTCACCGAGGGACGCAGCGTCGGCCGGTTCGTCGGAGGCGACTATCTCTCCACGCTGACGCTCGACGGTGACCCGCGCATGCTCTACACACGGCTCGAGGCCGACACGCGCGGAGAGTCGTTTGGTTTCGAGCGCCGGCTGCGTCTGGGCGCCGAGGCCCGCCGTGAATGGAACTCCGGCCGCGGATACCTGTTCGATGTCGAGTTTCCTCCGCAAGTCTCGTTCAACGGCGTGAACGGATTCGACCGCCCGCGGCGGAACGACACACTGCCCGCTATCGCTAGCAGCGCCCTCTATGCGGACGCGCGCCTGACGCGGCCGCTCGGAAGCGGCATGTCGCTCGACGTTCAGACGGGAGTTCGACTCGACGTGCTCCACGACGGTGAGACGTGGCTTTCCGGCGCGCGCGACATCGTGCCGCAGCCGCGCATCAACGCACAGCTCTCGGCGAGGCCCTGGCTGCGACTCAGGGGCGCGCTGGGGCGCACCGCCAAGCTGCCCGCGCTAGGCGATCTTCATCCGGCAGAACAGTGGTTCGATATCGTGAACGTCAACCGGTACACTCCCGATCCTGACGAGCGGCTGGCTGTGCTCACCACGTTCGTGCGAGATCCAACCAACGACGAACTCGGGTTCTCCCGCTCACGAAAGGCGGAGCTGGCTCTGGAAGCCGATCTTGGGCAGCGTGGCGCAACAGTATCGCTCACCCGCTTTCATGATCGCATCACTAGAGGCGTGGGGCTCAGGCGTGACCCGGGATTCCTCCTTCGTGATCAGTACGTGCTCGCCGACACTGGAATGGGCACCGGGCAGCCGGGACGCATTGTGGATCCTCCGATCGGTGCCGACTCGGTGCCGATCTTCGTGGAACGTCCGGTGAATGGATCCACCCTCACGAACTCCGGTTATGAGCTGTCGCTCCGCCTGCCCGAGCTCCGGGCGCTTCGCCTTCGGCTCGAGGTCTCCGGCGCGTCAACCGAAACCCGGTTCAGCACCCAGGATCTGGACTTCGGCAGCTTCCAGTCGATCTCCGCGTTCGAAGTCGATTCGCGCATCGACCGGATTCCCTATTGGGAGGGCGCGGTACGTACCGGACGGCGGGATATGCTGACGTACCGTCTCGTCCATCACCAACCGACGTTAGGTTTTCTCGTCACGGCGACAGTGCAGCATACGCTTTCGGAGTGGCAGCGCGATGAAGGCGGCACCGACACGCTATCGTTCTCCGGCTACGTCACCCGAGCCGGCACGCTCGTTCCCGTACCGGCGGAGCAGCGCGCGAAGGCCGAGTTCAGCGACCTTCGGCGGAGCCGCACCGGACTGCGCGTCGGTACGCGCGGTCCGCCGTCCGATTGGCTGATGAACTTGACCGTAGCGAAGACGCTGCCCCGCAATGGACGGCTCTCCTTTTATGCCTTCAACGTACTCGATAGGCTGGGCACGTTCGGCACGGCAACGCGGGACGGTCGTCTCTTCTCGTCGATGCGATTCGGCGTCGACCTGACGCTCCGCCTGGACGCGCTCGTGGGGCGCGCTCCGTGACGCGTTCGCTATCGGTTCTCGTAAAATGCGCGTGGCTCGGGGGGACGGTAGCACTGATCGCACGGTCGCTGGCTGCGCAAGCGAATCCCGGATGGAGCGCCGCGGTCACGCAGACGGGCGACCCAACGACGATCGCCGAGTGGAGTCCCCTGACGCCGATTGCCATTCACTATCGTCTGCTGCCCGCTGCGCCGGTGCCGCCTCAGCTCATCCTGCTGGCGCGACCGTTGACCGGCTCGTTCTGGGCGGCGGGAAACCCGGCAGCACTGCCGGCCGAGGTGCCGGAAGCGTACGGAGAGCTACGCGGGGGAGTAGCCGGCATTGAGGGAGCCTATCGGCGGCCGTTGGATGCGCCACGAACGCGCGCCGTTCAGCTGTCCGGGCTGGGTTGGCGACGCGTCGGCGAGCAAGCCGCCGCTGCGGGACGGATCATTCTCGATCAGGAGGACGTGCCGATCAGCCAGCCGACACTCCGCGTCGAACCCTATGTCTCGAATCCGTTCGTCCTAACGGATACGATCAATCCGGCAATGGTGCGTTCACGGGCTCGGCTCGAGGGCGCGATGGGGTGGACGTACCATGGGTGGCAAGTCGGCGGAGCGGCGGGGATCGAGTCTCGTGAGCAGCGTTCCCAGAACTCCGCCGTCCGCCGCACCGGCCGCGCCACGCTCCCCGGCCTGATCGTTGGGGTTGCGCGCGAGCTGCCGCTCGGCCAGATGTCGATAGGCGCGCGGGCGCGGTGGACCGGAGGGAACGAGACCGGCAGCACGGCACCGCCGCCCAACGCCAGCACCCGCCTGTTCGTGCTGCGCGGATACGACGAGCCTGAGCCACTCAACGCGCCCGGCGTTCCGGTCATGCGGCGCATCGAATCCAACGCCACTTCGCTCGGTTTCGACCTGACCGGTGTGGTGCTCGGAGCTCGTTATGCCATTTTCGCCGACCGCACCAGTCGCGAGGAGACGCAGGTCAGCGCGCTGCAGCCGAACCCTCCTACGGACAGGTGGAATGCGGAGGGCAAGGCCCTCGGTGCCGCGCTCCAACGTGATTTGCCGGGTGGCATTCTAATCACCGTAGCCACGCGCCTGGCGACCATCGATGGCGACGCAACCCGCGCGGACCTGGAAGGCATTGTGTTCGGAAGCGAGGAGAGCAACGTCTCGGCGATGCTGGATGCGCGATGGCTTCCGGCCGGGGGGCGCTGGCGCGCCGGTGTGGTAGTGCGTACTGCCCGCGACCGGTCGGAGCGCACGGACTTTCTGGCCGAGCTCCGGAGCGAGATCGAAGCCTGGTCTCCCGGCGCTTCCATCGAGTTAGCTAGGCACGTCGGTCGCGCCAGTTGGGTTGGCGCGGCAGTCGGCCAGACCTGGTACTCCGCCGCATCGACGATTCCCTCGCCTGACTCGCTGGGGACGGAGTACCGCCGGCTGATCGCTCCCGAGCTCGCGTTCACTGCCCGCGCGGCGACGGCGACGGCCCTGACACTAACGGTTTCTCACGACGTTGGCCGATCGAGCGTCTGGGTCCGTGCGCATCGCGAATCGCTGTCACCTAGCGATCGTGAGCCTGTGCCGTCGCTAGCCCCCGGCGGAAATAGGTCCCGCTGGATGGTGACTATCGGATTGCGGCCCTGACAAATCGCTCACGCACGGAGTTGACATGGATCGCGAAGTGTTCACCAGCCCCGTAGTAGTTGCTGCCCACACGCGGTTCTCCCGGCAGTCACCCACGAGCTCGATGATGGACACGGAAACAGGGGCTGAACCGAGCTCGTTAGGAGTGCCGACGCTGACTACGGATCAGGCGCGAGCGGCCGCCGAGCGGGCTGCGGCATAACGCCGCCCGGCATGCAGAAATGCAGAGCCAGCCCCTGCTCCTCCAGCGGAATGCCAGGAATGGGCGCCCCGAACGCGCCCCGCAGGGAATTGTAATAGAGGGCACCAGACTCATCTGGCGGCCGTGACCTGACGAACTCGTCGGCTCCGGTCAGCGCCACCAGCCATGTCTCCTTTGCCGATCTGACATTGACAGGTCGCGCAAGGTGAAGGCGATCCAGATCTTCCTGCCGTTGTTTACCCCGTCGCTTGAGGAGCTCCAGCAGGGACAGCGGCGTGAATCCTGGATCCTTCCCGGCCGCTGCCCAGACCACAGCTCCTAACGGCAGCAGGTGCTCCTCGACGAACAGCATGTCCACGTAGTCACGCGGCTCATCCCGCCCGGCGAGCGCGAGCACTTTATTGATCGCAAGATCCACCTCGTGAAGGACGAATCCGCCAAACTCGTCGCGCACGGGAGGCAGAAAGCGCCAGGCCGAATCATGAGCCCAATCGATGCGTGTCGCGTCTGCGGCCTTCGCAACAATGGCCCGAATGAATCCCGGCTGACTGAGCTCAACGTCGACCTCGTAATCGCCTTCTTCCAGCAGCGCGGCATCGTCGCGAAACGCGTTGGCAACACGCGCAGTGGAGTCGTGAAAAAAATCGAGACCGTTACGGTAGCGGAGTGAGTTGGGAGACATGTGCAGCGCGGCTCCGCCCGCCAGGTAGCTGTCAGGCGCCCGATTCCGTGCAAGCAGCGCAAGAATAGTTCGCTGGAACGCCGTCAGCGGCACAACCGACTCCCGATCGCCCACGCCTCGGCGTCCCCGTGCTTCATGAGCTGTTCGGCGACCCACGGCACATCGGCAAT
>JBPCLX010000131.1:0-7903 GCA_051002815.1 Gemmatimonadaceae bacterium | reverse complement strand
TGAGGCGGGATGCACGCATGACGAACTCCTTGTGTGGACGGCTAACGACGGTGACGCCCGACGTTATTCACTTTCGGGGGGGCGGAGAACCTTGTCATCTGTTTACCGTCCGTCAAGGACAAAAAATCACCGGGCTTCTATCCCGGAAGTTGCTCGCTCTTAGCGGGCACGAGTAGGGTCCCGGAGCTCCGAAATTATTCGCACGGCGATAGCGTCGAGGACCGTCCGGTCGGGCATCGCCGACCCCGGAAATGGGAGCGGCACGTCGAAGCCGTCGCCTTCCCGGCGGGGGATGAGGTGGACGTGGAAATGGTAGACATCCTGCCCCGCCGCTGCCCCACTCGACACGATCAAGTTGAGTCCCGGTGCCCCGGACACGCGCCGGACCACCGGCCCGAGCTCCATCGCAACTCGAAAGAGGTGCGCGCCGAGCGAGGCCGGCAGATCGGCAAACGACTCGTAGTGCTGCCGCGGTACGACGAGAGTGTGCCCGTGATTCACAGGCTGGATGTCCATGAATGCGAGCGACTCCGCATCCTCATAGCAGACCGAGACTTCGGCGCCGCCCTGGACGATGTCGCAGAAGATGCAGTGGGACGGGAGGGACATGGGAGAGAGAGGAGAGAAGAGAGAAGCGAGATGCGAGAGGCGAGATGCGAGATGCGAGATGCGAAGCTATGTGTGCTTCGGTGTTGCGAGCGCGGGAAGTTGCGCGGAAATGGTTGACACGCAAGGAGTTCGCCGATGATTCTCGTCACTCGCGATTCTTATCCTCGTATCTCGCATCTCGCATCTCGCATCTCGCATCTCGCATCTCGCATCTCGTATCTCGCATCTCGCATTCTCACATCTCGTATCTCGCATCTCGTAATTCTCGAATCTCGTATCTCGTATCTCGTTTCTCGCATCTCGCATCTCGTTTCTCGTATCTCGTATCTCAACTCGCGCCCACATCGCCGCCCGCACTATCTTTGACGCAACCTCACCACCCGATTCCCGACCATGGCCACCTCGACGCGCGCCGAAAAAAAGGGCTTTTCCGGACTCTCGCGTGAACAGCTGCTCGATGCCTTCCGGATCATCTACACCTCCCGGCGGCTCGACGACAAGGAGATCCAGCTCAAGCGGCAGAACAAGATCTTCTTTCAGATCTCCGGCGCCGGACACGAGGGGGTGCTGACGGCCGCAGGAATGGTGCTCAAGGCCAGATACGACTGGTTTTTCCCCTATTACCGGGATCGCGCACTCTGCCTCGCGCTGGGCATGACGCCTGCCGAAATGCTCTACGAGGCAGTCGGGGCTGCGGTCGACCCCAATTCAGGCGGCCGCCAGATGCCCAGCCACTGGGGACACAAGGAGCTCAACATCGTCTCGAGCTCGTCGCCCACCGGAACGCAGTTTCTGCATGCCACAGGGGCTGCCGAGGCGTCGATGCGGGCCAGGCTGCTCGACATTACGGAGGGGTTTGAGAGCGACGAGGTCGCGTACGTCTCGACTGGCGACGGCACGACGAGCGAGGGAGAGTTCTGGGAATCGCTGAACACCACCTGCAATCTGAAACTGCCGGTGGTTTATCTGGTCGAGGACAACGGATACGCGATCTCCGTCCCGGTAGAAGTGAGCACGGCGGGCGGCTCGATCTCAAAGCTGGTATCGGGCTTTCCGGATCTTTACGTCCAGGAAGTGGATGGGTGCGACTTCGTCGCTTCGTACGAAGTGATGAAGAAGGCGGTCGCGTACGCGCGGAAGAGAAAGGGGCCGGCGCTAGTGCACGCGCACGTTATCCGCCCGTACTCCCATTCGTTGTCGGATGATGAAACGATGTACCGTCCGCCGGTCGAGCGCGAAGCGGATGCGGCTCGGGATCCCGTGACGGTTTTCCCTGCGTGGTTGATCGAGGAAGGCCTTGCCACGGAAGAAGAGATAGTACGAATCAGGGCGGAAGCGGACGAGTTGGTGCAGGCCGCGACCGATGACGCGCTCGGTCAGGAGCAGCCGGGTCCGGAAACGGTGATGTTCGGCGTGTACTCACCTGACGTCGACCCGACCAGCGAGCAGTTCGACACAGAGGATGATCCGCAGTTCGAGGGAAATCCGACGACGATGGTAGACCTGCTCAACACTTGCATGCGCGATGAGATGCTGCGAGATCCGCGAGTGCTCCTCTTCGGCGAAGATGTGGCCGACGCGAGCCGCGAGCAGCATCTGGAGCAGGTAAAGGGCAAGGGCGGCGTGTTCAAGGTGACGTGGGGGCTTCAGAAGGCGTTCGGGGGTGTCCGTGTCTTCAATACGCCTCTGGCCGAGGCGAACATCGTCGGCCGGGCGATCGGCCTTGCCTTACGCGGGTTCAAGCCCGTCGTGGAGATCCAGTTCTTCGACTACATCTGGCCGGCATACCACCAGATTCGCAATGAGCTGGCGACGATGCGCTGGCGGTCGAACAACGCATTCGCGTCGCCGGTAGTGGTGCGCGTGACGTACGGTGGCTACATCCGGGGAGCGATCTACCACTCGCAGACCGGCGCCTCGCTGTTTACGCACTGCCCGGGGCTCCGGGTTATCTGCCCGAGCACGGCTCTCGACGCCAGCGGGCTGCTGCGCACGGCGATCCGGTGCGAGGACCCGGTGATATTTCTCGAGCACAAGCATCTTTATCGTCAGACCTATAACAAGTCGCAGTATCCCGGGCCGAACTTCATGATTCCGTTCGGCAAGGCGCGCGTGGTGCGCGAAGGCAGCGACCTGACGGTGGTGACGTACGGTGCGACGGTCCAGCGGGCGCTCGTCGCGGCCAATCAGCTTGCCGATGAGCAGGGGATCTCGGTGGAGGTGATCGATCTGCGGTCGCTGTCACCGTGGGATCGGGAAGCGGTTTTCGCCTCGGTACAGAAGACGCACCGGGTGGTCGTGGCGTACGAAGACTCGATCTCGTGGGGCTACGGCGCGGAGATAGCCGCCGCGATCGCCAGCGACTGCTTCGCGTGGCTGGATGCCCCGGTCAATCGCATCGGCTCGACCGACACCTTTGTTGGCTACGCCCCACGACTCGAGGATGCGATTCTCCCGCAGGTCGAGGACTTCAGGAAGGCGTATCTGGACATAGTGGGGTGGTGAGGAAAGCGAGGGATGAGCGACGAGGGCTTCGAGGTAAGGCCCTGTCCGCCAGTCCCTCACCCCTCGTCGCGCGTCCCTCACCCCTCGGTAGAATCCGTTACGCCCATTTTCTCCATGTCCGCCTGCAATGCCTCCTGCTTCCGGCGCAGCTCGGCTTCGTTCTCGCGCATGAATTTCACGTTGTCCATGTTGGCGTCCATCTCTCGCGCAAGCGAGTCCTGATTGGCGTTAGGCTGCATGTCCAGCACGGCTGCCGCCATGCCGGATTGGAGCATTGACCAGAGTATCAGCGAGAATTCGCGGGCGGAGAGGCCGGCGTCGCGAATCGCCGAGTTGATCGCCGGTTGCCCCTCGAGCCGCGAGACGTAGGTATCCAGGTCTGCCTCGTTCGCGTCCATGTTCAGCGCCTCGCGCTGCTGCGGAGTCATGTCCTTCATGGCCTCCCCTATGTTCCGGAAGGCTTCGTAGTACTTGTCAACCTGCCCCATGCGCAATTCGTAGTTGGAGACATCGCGCAGATCATTGGCTGCAGTCGCCGATGCGGCTCCGCCCGCCTCGGCCGATACTTCGACGTCGGCGTCGCTGCCGTCGGCGCAACCGGCGAGTACGGCTACGGTAGCAGCACAGAATGCCAGGCGAGCAATGGATTCGAGGCGGAACGGCATGCGGAACACTCCAATTGAGTTGAGGTCGGCTCAAACTGGGGGCAAGAGGGGTGCCGGGGAACAGGGAATCGGGAATAGGAATCGGGCTCCGCAGGATTCTGGTGGGTCAGCATGAATCGTCGGCCGACGAGCATCGCGAGACTCCCTCGACGATCGATCCGCTCTCGTGTGATCCATCCGCTCATCGCAGCAACCTGGTATAGGCCAGTGGACCCTGGAACGATCATACCGCCCGCTTCAGCCTCCATCACTCCCCGCCACTCACGCGTAGACCTTTCAGCGCGTCGCAAGCGCGTCTCACGCCCGCCGGCTCAACTCTCTCCTGCCCGAATGTCCATGCGATACCTCGTTCCGCTCCTCCTCGCCGCACTTCCGCTGAGTGTACACTCGCAAACGCCTGACGAGCTGGCGTCGCAGGTGGAGATTCGACGCACGGTGCACGGAGTGCCGCACATCACCGGCGACAACCTGAGGGCCGCCGCGTTCGGTCTGGCGTACGTGCAGATGGAAGACTACGGAGATCGGGTGCCGCTTGGCCTTCTGCGTGGGCGCGGCGGCATGGGCATGGCGTTCGGTCTCGACAGCATCGACGGCGACCATGAAAATCGCCTTGGATACGATCGGGCGGTCGACATGTACCCCACGCTCGACGCCGACACGCGAGCGGTGTACGAAGGATTCGCCGAAGGCGTCAACAGGTACATACGAAAGCACCCCGGCACGCTGCCGCCGGAGATCAAGCCCGATTTCACGCCCTATGACATCGCGGCGCGCGATGTGAGCCAGGCGAGCGGCCGCGCGGCACGCCAGATACTCGCGCGCCTGACGACCGACAGCAGCAGCCGACGGGCGGAAGGGCGAAACGAGGATGAAGGCTCCAACGCCTGGGCATTTGCTCCGAGTCGCACTGCTTCGCGCAAGGCGGTGCTGCTGCGCAATCCGCATCTATCCTGGGACGCCGGCTATTACGAGGGACATCTCATCGTCCCCGGCGTGATCGATTTCTACGGTGACTTCAGAATCGGCGGTCCGTTCACCGTCATCGGCGGCTTCAACCGCGACCTCGGCTTTTCGACCACGAACAACGGGCCCGATCTGGATGAGGTCTACGAACTGACTGCCGACCCGGAGAGGCCGGATCACTACCTGTTCGACGGCACGTCCGTGGCACTCCAACGCCAGGTGGTAACTGTCCCCTATCGCAATGGGGATGCAATCGGCACGGACACTCGCGAATTCTGGCGAACCCCGTTAGGACCCGTCATCCACCGCGGCAACGGCAAGATCTACATCTATCGCCGCGCTGCCGACATGGAATACCGCGCCGGTCAGCAGTTTCTCCGCATGATGCGGGCGAAATCGCTCGAGGAATGGAAGGAGGCGATGCGCATGAACACGCGCCTCAACTCGAACTTCACGTATGCGGACCGCGCCGGAAACATCTTCTACGTATGGAACGCGCTCATTCCCTCGCTGCCGCACGCGTCGGGCGGCGATACGCTGGCCATACCGGCGAGCAGGACGAGCGAGGTATGGACGCGGACCGTCCCGTTCGACTCCCTGCCCCAGCTGCTCAATCCAAGAGGTGGCTACATCCATAACGAGAACGACACCTACCACCTCACCAACCTGAATCAGCCGCTCCTCAGCTCCAGCTTTCCGGCGAACTTTCCCGAACCGGAGCTGCGTTTTCGCAGTCAGCTGGGGGTCTCGTTGATCCACAAAACGAAGGCCCGCCTGACAATGGAGGACATTCTCGCACTCAAGCACTCGCCGCGAATGATGATGGCCGAGCGGGTAAAGGACGATCTGGTCGCAGCCGTGCGTGCCGGTGCCACCACCCCGGTCGTCGACTCGGCGATCGCGCTCATCGCCGAGTGGGACGCCACCACCCGCATCGAGAGCAGAGGCGGCGTTCTGTTCGAGACCTGGGTTAGGAGGTATCAGCAGTCGGTTGGCGGCTCCGATGGAATGTTCAGGGAGCCGTGGTCGCTCGAGGAACCGCTGACGACTCCGCGCGGACTGGCGGATACGCAGAAGGCCGCCGAGGCGTTCACGGCCGCGGTGGAGGAAACCACGCGGCGTTTCGGCGGCTGGAGCGTCGCCTGGGGCGAGGTGCATCGCGTGCGCCGCGGCAAGGTCGACGTGCCGGTGAGCGGCTGCAGCGGTGCGTTAGGGTGTTTCCGGGTGCTCTCCTTCCGCGATGCACCGGATGGCAAGCGGGTGGCGGCGGGCGGCGACGGCTGGATACTCGCCGTCGAATTCGGCGACGTGCCCCGCGCCTGGTCGGTCCTGGCCTATGGACAGACCCCCAACGAAGACTCGCCTTACTTCGATAGCCAGGCGGAAATGTTCGCGCGCGGCGAACTGAAGCGCGTGCCGTTCACGACCGCGGAGATCGAGAAGGCGACGGTGAGGCGGTACAGGCCGTAAGAAAAGCGGGAAAGGGGAAACGGGAAAGGGGAAACGTTTCTTCCTCTCCCATTTCCCTTTTCCCGTTTCCCCTTTCCCACTTTTTTTGCCTACCGCTCGTAAACTATTCTGCCTCCAACGAGCGTCGCCACCACTCGGGCATCCCGGATGGTTTCCGGAGGGATACGCGTAAGGTCGCGGTCGAGCAGGACGAGGTCGGCGAGCTTGCCGCGGACGAGTGTGCCCTTTTCGCTTTCTTCGAAGCTGGCAAACGCGGCATCGCGGGTGTACGCGCGCAGTGCTTCGTCGACGGTGATTTTCTGAGCGGGGACCCATCCGTCCGGGTTGGCGTCGTCGAGCGTTCTGCGCGTAACCGCCGCATAGATCCCTTCGAGTGGCGTGGGAGGCGCTACGAACCAGTCGCTGCCGAACGCGACCCGGGCACGCGCATCCAGCAGGGCGCGGAACGCATAGGTCGTCCTGATCCGCTCCGGTCCGATCACGCGCTCCGCCCACCGCCCATCGTCGATTGCGTGGTACGGCTGCATTGAGGCGACGACGCCGAGTGCAGCGAACCTCGGAATGTCCGGCGGTGCGATGTGCTGTGCGTGCTCGATGCGGAAGCGGCGGTCTCGCGCCCCGTGTTCACGAGCCACACGTTCGAAGATGTCGAGCTGGAGACCGATCGCGCGATCACCAATGGCGTGCACGGCAACGTGCAGTCCAGCGCGATCCGCGGCGGCCACTCGCTCGTACAGCACTTCGGGTGACGTCACGATCAGCCCCGTGTCCGTCGGGACATCGGTGAATGGCTCGTGGAATGCGGCGGTGTGCGAACCTAGCGAGCCGTCGACGAACGCCTTGAGCAATCCGATTCGCAGCACCGCATCGCCCCGCCCCCCCGCGGCTACCGTGTCGCGCAACCGCTCCCAACTGTCGAGCGGCACGCCGGCGTAGATGCGCGTCGTAAGGCGACCGGCCGCGTGCGCCCTCCGATATACCGCGATGTCGTCCCATGAGCCCATGTCGTGCACCGAAGTGACACCCCGCTCCGCCACGTATCGCATGGCGGCTTCGAGCGCGCGGTCGTCCTGCGCCGGTGTGGCACCGGGAACGGCGCGACCGACCAGCCCCGCCGCGTTGTCCTTGAACACGCCTGTCAGTTCGCCGCGCTGATCGCGAACGATCGTTCCGCCTGAAACATTGGGTGCCTCACCAGTCACTCCGGCCGCGCGGAGGGCCGCAGAGTTGGCGAGGCTCATGTGCCCATCGAGACGAGTGACCCACACCGGATGGTTCGGCGTGATGCTGTCGATCCAGTCGCGCCGCGGGAGCTCACCCCCCCAGTTCTCATGATCCCAATTGCCGCCGGTGATCCATGTGCCCGCCGGCACGGTCGCGGCAAACGCCTTGATCCGAGCCGTGAATTCGGCCGGACTCGCGGCATCCCGCAGCTGCACCGATGCCAGCTGGTGGCCGGCGGTGATGAAATGCACATGCGAGTCGATGAATCCGGGCACCACCATGCCGCCTTGCGCATCAATGACGCGTGCGCCGTTCGGCGCGAGCTTTCGGATCTCCGCGCTCGAACCGACGGCGGCGATCCGCTCGCCGCTCACCGCGATCGCATCGGCCCAGGGCCGGCGCTCGTCGCCGGTCCAGACGCGGGCATTGACTATTGCGAGCGAGACCGTCGGGGAATCCTGTGCTGG
>JBPCLX010000130.1:0-6829 GCA_051002815.1 Gemmatimonadaceae bacterium | reverse complement strand
GGCTGCCGATCGCAACCGACATGAAGATCCAGGAGCACGATGTGCTCGACGCCGCGCGGTTCGGCATTCGGACCATCGAACACTGGTACGGCGTGCCTGACGCGGCGATCGTCGGACCGCAGGATTTCCCCGCGGATTACAATTACGAGGACGAACTGGATCGATTCCGGTGGGCGGGAGACCTATGGCGTCAGGCAGATTCGGCGAGGTTGTCGGCGGTGATCGACACCATGATCGCCGCGGGCATCACCTGGGACCCGACCTTTGCCATCTACGAGGCGAACCGCGATCTGCGGCGGTCGCAGACGCAGTCATGGTTCGCCGACTACCTGCACCCCGCCCTTCGTGAAAACTTCGAACCGGATCCGGCGCGGCACGGCTCGTACTTCTTCGACTGGACCACCGCCGACGAGGTGCGGTGGCGCAACAACTACCGCATCTGGATGCGGTGGGTGCGCGAGTTCGCCGCGCGTGGCGGAAACGTGACCGTTGGTTCCGACGCGGGCTTCATCTACCAGCTCTACGGCTTCACCACCATCCGGGAGATGGAATTGCACCAGGAAGCGGGATTCCATCCGCTGGAGGTCATCCGAAACGCCACCTTCAACGGAGCCAAGGCGTTAGGGCTGAGCAACACCGGTGTGATCCGCCCCGGGTACGAGGCCGATCTGGCCATCGTCGACGGAAATCCGCTGCATAACATGAAGTTTCTCTACGCCGGCGGCATGACGGTGCATGAAAACGGCCAAGCGGTGCAGCGCGGCGGAGTGAAGTACACCGTGAAGGATGGGATAGTCTTCGACGCTCAGCAGCTGCTGGCGGACGTTCGCGCGATGATCCAGTCGGCGAACACCGGTGGCGGGGTCGCGCCGGACTGAGGCCGTGGTGAAAGCACATCGCGGCCTGAATGGAGCGGAGCTTGCGACTGGAGCTCACCGCCGCGCACTCCGCGCCCGCTTCAACCGCCATTCGGAGAAACCGTGCTCATGCGTATGTCCCACATCGTCGTTGCTGCCACCGTCGCTCTCGCCGCCTGTGAGCAGCAGTCGTCAGGCGAAAGGCTCACCACCGATACCGCCGCCGCGCCGGCGGTGAATGTCGCATATCCAGGGAAGCTCGTCGCCACGCTGGCGGAATGGGAGCTCGTGGTGAGCGCCGACACCGCACCCGCGGGAGAGATCGCCATACAGGTGATGAACCGGGGGAACGAGCTGCACCGGCTCGAGATCGAGGGAGCCGGCGGGGAATGGGTTAGTGACTCGCTGTTGAGCAACGGTGAGACGTTGATGCGCGTTCGGCTCGAGCCGGGCACGTACGAAGTCTACTGCCCGGTCGAGAGCGCGCACGGTGTGCACAAGGCGCTCGGCATGGTAGACACGCTGGTGGTCCGATAGAGGAAAGCGGTCGTGCGCCCACTCGCCACACTGATTCTCGTCACGCTCGCCTGCGCCTCGCCGCGTTCCGCCGGCGAGCCAGAGCTACCCGCGCAGGCGCAGGTCTCACGAACCGAACAATCGTCAGGCACGGGCCAGCTGCTGCAGGCGGTGAGCGTCGTCAGCCCCTCGGTGGTCTGGGTCAGCGGCCACGGAGGCACCTACTCGCGAACGACCGACGGCGGAGCAACCTGGCAGGCCGCGGTCGTGCCCGGCGCCGACACGCTGCAGTGGCGCGACGTCCAGGCGGTCAGCGCCGATACCGCCTATCTACTCAGCGCCGGCAATGGCCCGCTCTCCCGCATCTACAAGACCGTCGATGCAGGCGCGACATGGGTGCCGCAGTTCGTCAGCAGGGATTCGGCGGCGTTCTTCGACTGCTTCTCCTTCTGGGATGACCGGCGTGGCGTGGCATTCAGCGATGCGGTGGATGGCCGCTTCATCCTGCTTGCAACGACGGATGGAGTCACCTGGGACCGAATACCTGACGACAGAGTTCCGGCGGCGCAGCCCGGCGAAGGATCGTTCGCCGCCAGCGGGACGTGCGTCGCAACGCTGCCCGGCGGTCACGGATGGATCGGCACCGGGAATGCGCCCAACGCGCGCGTGCTGCGCACGGCCGATTACGGACGGAGCTGGCGGGCGTCGCCGGTCCCGATAGCGGGGGGAGAGGCCTCGGGACTCGCTTCGGTGGCGTTTCGCGACTCGCTGAACGGACTGGCGGCAGGTGGACCGATTGGCCGGCCGGCTGATACGGCGATCGTCGTAGCTCGCACCAGCGACGGTGGCCGCAGCTGGGAGGCCGCCGGCTGGCCCGGGTTTACCGGAGCTGTGTACGGCGCCACCTACGTACCCGGCGCCAGCACACCGACCGTCGTCGCCGTAGGTCCTCGCGGGGCTGCGCTGTCCCGTGACGACGGCGCGACATGGGCAGTGCTCGACACGTTGAGCTACTGGAGCGTTGGCGCGGCCTCGCCTGAAGCCGTCTGGCTCGTGGGACCGCGAGGCCGTATCGTGAAGCTCTCCGTGCGATGACCTGCCCGCACGACGGGGATCCTCTCAAACCGGTCGCTGCCCTCCAGACTGCTGAGAGAAATCGCCCACCCGAAGCGCGTTAGGGAATCGTACCCCGCACCATCCGTCTACGTACTATCTCATCGGCCCAATTGCGAGATGTCCCTTTCCGCGACTTCCGTCTTCCGCCGCCGCGCTCTACTCGGCATTGCCATCGCAACGTTCGCCCTGCCTGACGCTGGAGCGCAAAATTCGCCGGCCGCAAGCATCACCACCCCGCATGAGGCTTTCGGCGCGAACTTCGGGGATGACTACTTTCTGGCTACCTACCGGCAGATCAGCGAATACTGGCGCACCCTCGAACGCGAGTCGCCGCGTCTGAAGCTGCATGTGATGGGGAAGACCACCGAAGGACGCGACCAGCTGATGGCAATCGTCACATCGCCCGGGAACCATCAGCGGCTCGAGCACTATCGCACGATCGCCATGCGGCTCGCAAAGGCGGAGGGGCTGACCGACGACCAGGCCCGGGCGCTGGCCAGCGAGGGAAAGGCGGTGGTCTGGATCGACGGCGGGCTTCACGCCACCGAGACGCTCGGCGCGCAGCAGCTCGGCGAGATGGTCTATCAGATGGTGAGCCGCACCGACGAAGAGACGCTGCGCTTTCTCGATGACGTGATAGTGCTCTTCGTTCACGCCAATCCCGATGGAAACGACCTCGTCGCCGACTGGTACATGCGCGAGCCGGTACCAGAGCAACGGACGATTGCCGGCCTCCCGCGCCTTTATCAGAAGTACATCGGCCACGACAACAACCGCGAGTTCTTCACCTCCACACAGCGCGAGACGGAGAACATCAACCGGGTGCTCTATCACGAGTGGTTCCCGCAGCTGCTGTATAACCACCACCAGAGCGGTCCCGCCGGAACCGTGGTCTATTCCCCGCCCTTTCGCGACCCGTACAACTACAACCTCGACCCCGCGATGCTGCTCGGCATTCAGGCGCTGGGTACCGCGATGCACATGCGGCTGGCGATCGAAGGTAAGCCGGGCGCGACGATGCGTTCGGGAGCTCGTTATGACGGCTGGTGGAACGGCGGCATCCGCAACACCGCCACCTTCCACAACACGATCGCCGTGCTCACCGAGATGATCGGAAGTCCGACGCCGATGCGGATACCGTTGGTGAAGGAGCGTCAGATCCCCGTTGGCGACCTCGCGATGCCGATAGCGCCGCAGGCATGGCATTTCCGGCAGTCGGTGGAGTATTCCATCTCGCTCAATCGAGCGGTGATCGATCACGCGTCCCGGCTGCGCGAAAGCCTGCTCTTCAACATCTATCGAATGGGCAGGAATTCCATCGAGCGGGGCAGTAGAGACACCTGGACCGCCAACCCCCGTCGCGACGCCGAGGTTGCGATGCGCGTCAAGGGCGCCGACTCGCTCATATGGTCGGCGCAGCACGCGCCGGAGTTTCGTGATCCGCGCGGATACATCATCCCGGCCGACCAGCCCGATTTCCCGACCGCGGTCAAGTTCGTCAACGCGCTGCGGGAGACAGGCATAACGGTTCAGCGGGCCACCGCCCAGTTCACCGTCCAAGGCAAGCGTTATCCGGCGGGCTCGTTCGTCGTGATGGCGGCGCAGGCGTTTCGTCCACACGTGATCGACATGTTCGAGCCGCAGTCGCACCCTGACGTTTTCGCGTACCCCGGATCGCCACCGACACCGCCTTACGACAATGCCGGCTGGACCTGGGCATTCCAGATGGGAATCCAGTTCGACCGCGTCCTGGAGCCGTTCACCGGGCCGCTCGTACCGATCACCGATTGGAACATCCCCCCGCCACGCGGAGCGGTGACCGTCGCGAACGGCGCGCGCGGTTTTGTGACGAGTGCCGAGGCAAACGACGCCTTTACCGCGGTCAACCGGCTGCTCGAGTCGGGAGCACGTGTGTCGCGCCTGACGGACAGCACGACGCTTGGCGGCCGGCACGTGGCCGCGGGAGCGTTCTACGTGCATGCGGAGCGCAACACCACCGCGTTGCTCGATGCACTCACATCGCTAGGCATCGGTTTCCGCGGCACGCGCGCTGCGGCACCCGGCAACACCCGTGCAGTGCGCGCCGTGCGCGTCGGCCTCTGGGACAGCTACGGCGGCTCGATGCCGTCGGGGTGGACCCGCTGGATACTCGAGCAGTTCGAGTTTCCGTTCACCCGCGTGTTCGCGCCTGAGCTCGATTCGGGAAATCTGAACGCGAAGTACGACGTGCTCGTGTTCGTAGATGGCGCGATCCCGGGTGGGCAAGGCGACGAGCGCGGCCGACGCGGCGGCGTGACCACGGAGCCGTCGAACCTTCCCGAGGAGTATCGCGGCCACTTCGGCCGCGTGACGGTCGAGAATACGATCCCGAAGCTGCGCGAGTTCATTTCGAGCGGCGGCACGGTGGTGGCGATAGGCAGTTCCGCCGCCAATCTCGTCGCGCACCTGCAGCTGCCCATCGAGGACCATCTGGTAGATGATGGCGGCCCGCTTCCCCGCACCAGGTTCTACGTGCCGGGGTCGGTGCTCTCGGTGCGCGTAGACAACACCCATCCGCTAGCGCACGGAATGCGCGAGCGCGCGGACGTGTTCTTCGACGACAGCCCGGTATTCCGGCTCAAGGCCGGGGCCGCGGCGCAGGGAGTGAAAGCCATTGCGTGGTACGACTCGGAGACCCCGCTGCGCAGCGGTTGGGCGTGGGGACAGGCGTATCTCGAGGACGGAGTTGCCGCGATAGAGGCGCCGATAGGCAGAGGTCGCGTGGTTCTGTTCGGTCCGCAGATACTGCAGAGGGCGCAGCCTCACGGGACTTTCAAGTTCCTCTTCAACGCCATCGTCAACGCCGGCTACTGACTGCCGCGCAGCACCTTCTCGACCGACGTCAGATCCGGATCTATCCGGATCCCGCGAAGTGGACCCCTGCCTGACGAGGGCGCGGCGTCCAGTGCCGCCGCGGGATCCTTGAGCAGGTGTCCGGTGAGCACGGCGACCACGTGCTGTTCAGGGTCGATGGTGCCATCCCGCACCAGTCGGCGCACCCCGGCCACGCTGGCGGCGCTGGCTGGCTCGCAGCCGGCTCCGCTCGCGTCGATCACCGCTTTTGCTTCGAGGATGTCCGCGTCGGTTGCCGTTATGACCACTCCGTTTGATTCTCGTACCGAGCGCACGGCGCGCGTGTACGAGGCCGGATCGCCTATGCGAATCGCCGACGCGACGGTTCGCGGCTCGGCTACACGGATTCGTTCGGCGAAACCTGTCGCGGCACTGTGCGCGAATGGCGCCGCCCCCTCCGCCTGCACCAGCGCAAGCCGCGGGACGCGCGTTATGAGTCCGGCCGCGCGGGCCTCGCGTAGCGCCTTGCCGAATGCCGCCGCGTTGCCAAGGTTGCCAGCGGGAAGCACGATCCAGTCCGGAGGCTGCCAGCCCAGCTGGTCGAGCAGCTCGAGCACGATGGTCTTCTGGCCTTCGACCCGCCACGGATTCACCGAGTTAGCGAGATAGACGTCGAGCCGCCCGGCGGCTTCGCGGATCAGGCGAAGACAGTCATCAAAGGTGCCGCGAACGAGAAGCGTGCGTGCGCCGTATGCCAGCGTCTGCGCGAGTTTGCCTTCGGCGACGCTCCCGTCGGGAACGAGCACGAGCGCCGGCAAACCCGCAATTGCCGCATAAGCGGCCAGCGAGCTGGATGTGTTACCGGTGGAAGCACACGCTACCGCGGCAGCGCCGGATCGTACCGCGTGCGTCACCGCCACCGTCATCCCCCGGTCCTTGAACGAGCCTGTGGGATTCATCCCCTCGTGCTTCAACTGCAGTCGCGTCGCGCCAGCCCATATCGAGACCGGCGGACGCTCGATGAGCGGAGTGTTCCCCTCGGGAAAGGACACGATGCGCCCGGAATAGTCCGGCATGACGAGCTCGCGGTACCGCCATACGCCTGACGAGTCTACGCCGGACCTGTCGGTACGGGCGGCAAACCTCGCGCGAAGGCTGGCGTGCGCATCGGTGGGAAGCCGGTGCTCGACTTCGAGCAGCCCGCCGCAGGGACAGCTCGTCTGAGCGCTGTCAACTGGCCAGGCGGCGCCGCAGTCATCGCACCGTAGCGCTGATGACTGGTGCGCGCTGTCAGCCATGCCGGGGAGAGACAAAACTGAATGATCGGAGCGAGGCGTGAGGTGATCGGTGCGTGCTGGATGTTACACCCTCTGCCGCACATCCCCCACCCCATTCGCCGCCGGCGAAACTCGTCTCTGATGAGTATCGGTCGCGGGAATGGGAAAGTTGAGCCAGCGACGTCGCCGTGCGGCGCTGGCCCTCCCTTCGCTACCAGCGGAAGAGGTAGC
>JBPCLX010000129.1:0-4709 GCA_051002815.1 Gemmatimonadaceae bacterium | reverse complement strand
GCCTGGAGATCGAGCCGGGAAGCACCGGCTCGAGCATTCTTCCGCGACACTGCCTCGGCCGACATGCGGATCTTCCCCTGCTCCATTACCTCGAGCGCTTCGCCAGGACGTCCGAGCCTCAGCAGGGTATACGCGGCGGGGCCGTACAGGTCCCGATTCTCAGCGACCTCGGCTTCCTTACCGGGCCTGGTCAAGCGATTGGCGAGCACATCCCCGCTGGCCGCGATTGCCTTGTCGAAACACCGGTGCGCCTCGTCCCACCGGCGGGCCTTGAAGTACATCGACGCCATCGGCCGGAAGGTATCGCGCCGCTCGACGGGATAGTCGTCAGGCGGAAGCAGCTCCAGCGCTTCGTCGAAATGGCGACTGGCTGCCGCAACGTTCTCTTCAGCGCTTCCGAAGCGGCGCTCCGAATACTGGATGGCGAGATTGCGATGCGCGTGCGCACGCTCCAGGTCGAATGGGTGCCCCATCTGCTCGTAAAGTGCGATCGCCGCCTCATGATGCGAAACCGCCTCGGTGTCCGCCTCGGGTCCGCCAGTCGCCAGATCGCTCAACGCCCAGGCCAGCCCGGCATGCGCCCGCGCCCGCTCCCGGGGCCCAACTCCGGCCACACCTAACGCCGCACGAAAGCCGTGCTCGGCTTTCTTCAGCAACGGCTCGCGTTCGTGCAGATCCAGTCCGGCGCGCGAGAGGTAGACGGAGCCGAGATGAGCACTCGCCATCGCCCAGACATCTGGGTGCTCGTCAGGCTGTACGTCCTCCATTGCGCTGCGAAGCTGTCGTGCCGCCGCACGGAGATTCGCGTCTCGAGTGCCGGAGAGCCTCGCCGTCAGCGCGGCCGCCAGCGACAGCCTCGTCACCGCGAGAAATCTCCTGTCGGTGCCCTCGAGTACGTCTATCGCCTGCTCGAGCACGTCTACCGCCCGTTCCACGTCGACGGACGGGTCCGCGTGCGCCCTCCGCAGCAGTGCCTCCCCGAGATGAGCCATCGTTGCCGCCCACGGTCCCGGTTCCGCCGCCCGACTGCGCAAGGCGAGCGCCGCCTCGTAGCACGCGACTGCCGCCTCAGCGTTATGCACCTGATTGCCGCCAGTGGCGAGCATGTACGAGTCACCCAGGTAGTGCTGCACGTGCGCGAACTGCGCAGGCTCTCCCTCCGGCGTCAGAATCTCGAGCGCGGCGGTGTACAGCGCGATGACTTCGCGCATGTCGGCCGGCCCCGCGTATCCCGCGTGCTCCCGCAGTGCATCGGCGAGCGTCAGCGCCACCATGACCCAGGCTAGCGGCAGCGTGACGCGATCGATGCCGGCGAGTGCCTGACGACACACGTCGATCCGCACGGGCAGGTGAGCCGGAGCCGTGAGCACCTGCATTGCCCCGGCGAAATCGGGAAACCCGCCCCACTGCGCCACCTGCGCCGCGCCCTCAGCCATGCGCGCGCGCTGGACTTCACTCACCGTCACGGGGCGAATTCCGGACAGCGCTCAGCTCACGGCGGCCAGCGCCGGCCTTATCTGCGTGTCCCCATCGCAGTGCACGGCGTACACCAACCCGAGCGGATTGCCATGATCCTCGAGAAACTCCCGCCGCAGGTCGAGAAAGATCTCGCCAAGCGGGGCGCCGTCGAGGAAGCGGTCGAAGAATCGCTGCGCCCACGCGACAGCGAACAGTGCCGGCGTCTTGCACTCCGTGCCGACCACCCCGCGCGCGCCTTTCGCCATGAAGTACGGCACGAAGCCGTCGTAGAAAGCTGGCGACAGCTCGGCCGACTCGCACGCGTTGATGAACACGAGCGGATTCCCCTTGAGCTGCGTGCTCGTCGGCGCGTCGAGGCTGAGGTCGCCCAGCGTTATGCGCGCGTCGGTAAGCACCAGGCACGATGTATCGGGGCCGCCGGCATCGGCCAGATCAGCCGACTCGGCGTGGCAGTAGAAGTACAGGATCTGGTCGTCGGTTTTTCCGTCGGCCAGCGCCTTCATGACCTCCGTGCTCTTGCTGCGCGGCGTTACCCGCACGCGCTTGCGCGACTTCGCCGCGCCCTTCCAGAACAGTTGCTGCTGAGCTACGAAGTCGGAGCCCATCTGCTCATCTATCCCGTCGTTGGTGTTCACGCTCACCGTGAGCTCCGGCTTGTCGCTGGGTATCGCGGAGTCGGACACGCTGAGAGTGGTCTGCAGCGGGATCTGCTCGATAACGTGTCGCATTCCGATGAAGTTGTCCCAGTCGAGCGTAGCTGCGGCAGAAGCATCGCCCACGTACAGCATTCCCCACGGCACCGGGGTGCTCTCCGCCACGATCTGCAGCTTGAGCCGAGTGCCCTTGTCGCTCGCCATCTTGCGCAGGAACTCGCCGACGGTCCTGGAGTCGGCCCCGGCCGCGGGGCCGAAGAAAAGCTGGTTGAAGAGGCGCGCGCCGGCGCGAGCCATTGTCCTCAGCGCCACGTCGCGATCGGCGTCGGGTATGTCGAGTCCCGTCTGAAACACGTAGTCGCCGTCGGCTCCCTGGTGCATAACGACTTTCATCATTTCCTGGCGCGCCGCCTCGATGGCGCTCGCCAGATGCGCCTGCTGAACAGGCAGTCGCGCCCGCGACGAGACGCTCCCCCAGATCACACAGTCGTATCCGCCGCCGGCGGCCGGGGCGATGGACAGCCCCACGTCGCGCGGTTGGACGATGCTCGCCGCCGAGGGCGGACGTCCCTTGGCGGAGACCTGTACCTGCGTGGAACCGGCGGCGCCGACGTCGAAGGTCAGCTCCAACTGCTGGATGAAATTCCCCTCCTTGTGGATCGTCGCCTTGATGCTCGAAGCGCCGTCATGCTTCGGCGAGATGTCGAACCGCGCCTTGCCGCGCGAACGGCCGGTGCGCGGCACCCGCAGCGGACGCGTTCGTTCGTTGATCTCGAAGTCGTCGCTGTCGAGCTGTACGGTCAGTTGAACCTCTTCTACTCCGCCGGTGAAGAGGTTCTCGTCGGCGAGTGGGGCGGCACCAACCGCGCTCTCGCGCTCCTTGACGTCCACATCGAAAGCGAGGGTATACCACTTGCCCCTGGCGAGCGGCTCGTCAGGCTCGTGATCGTCCAGCTCGGCGTTAATCCAGCGTTGCTCCGGCGGCGTCGTCTCGTTGGGAGGCGCCGACGACTCCATTGACTCCGACGGTCGTGGCGCACGGGGTTGGGGCGGCGGACCTGGTGACGGACGCATGGACTTGGTCGCTGGCCTCGATCTCGTTGCCGGCGGCGGGGCCGAGGCAGTGGACTCGAGGGGCGGCTCAGCGCCGAGCAGTCCTGGCCGGCTGGGCTTCTTGTCGCGCGCTTGTGGCGCGGGCGAAGGTGCAGATGGCTGTGGAGGGCGAGCGAATGCTCCGGTCGATGTCCCGCCGGAGGGGGGCGCCCCGCCTGACGATGGGTTGGAGAGCACGGCCGCCCAGAACGCGTGCGCAACTTCGGGATGCGCTATGTCACTGTGCGCGCCGGACGCGCCGCCTCCGTTCTTGATTACGTTGCTCGCCTCCAGATTGTATACGCGGCCGCCGCTGAAGTTGTACGCGTAGCTGGCCGACTGCATCGGCATGTCCTCGCCGGCACGGATTCCCTGGATGCCGAACGACCCGATCCCTCCGTACTGGGGATACCTGGGGTCCGCCAGAACGAGCTGCTTCTTGAGCTTCGCTCCCAGCGGATAGAGGCGGCCCACCGCCGTGTCGCGTGTGGAGCGCGTGGTCACGATCGGGCCGCGCACCAGCCCATTCTTCATGATTCGATGGAAGTATCCGGCGGTCCCCGGCGCGTAGGGAATGTCGTTGGCGTACGCCCATAGCGAGAGCGCACCCTGCACGAGGAAGAGCGAATCCACCGGGCGGGGTAGCGGTTTGCCGTTCGGCGCGCCGGCCACGGTAGCCGAGACGACGATGCAGCCGAAACTGTGTCCCATCAGGTGGAATCCCGCGTTAGGTGCTGCCTTCTGCAGGTCGGTGAGCAGCGCGTGGCCGCCTGTCTCGCCGAACTTCCGCGCTCGATCCTTCATCTTCCAGAAGGAGAGCTGGCGGAGCGGCATGATCAGCGTCTCACGCAGCTTGTCGCCGATGCCTAGCAGCCCAGGCGTTCCGCTCGGGCTCTCCTCCGCTCCCGCCTTGGCCTCCTCGATGATCGCGCCCGCGTCGAACCCGTCCTGGTCGGCGCCGGGCCGGCCGCTCGCGTCGCCGCTGGCGAGTCCCGACTCGGCAAACAGCGTGTCATAGGCGGCTTTGACGGCGGGCGACAGCTCGGTCGATTCCGGATCGCGCCGCGCCGCCTCGAGAATGGTGCGAATGGCCGTGCGCGCCTTGGGCGAGTCGGCGATCCGCCCGGCGTACGCATCCACCTGTGCTTCGAGCGGAGCCGAGAGCTCGTCGCTTGCCGAGAGCAGAGCACCGCCACCGCTGCTGCCGGGAATGTTCTCGTCGCCCCACGGCAGGCTCGGCCAATGCAAACCGACGATTAGCGGTTCGAAGCCGCGCTCCCGCGCGCGCGCCGTCAGGCGGTCGGGCTGTGACTTCACCATCGCGCCGATCCAGGCGTCGTACTGCTCGATGGCCGCCGGGACGTCGCCCTTCCAGCCATGGCTGGTGAAGAAGATGTCGGTGATTCCGCCGTCGGAGACTCGCTGCCTTACCGTCTCGCTCATGAGCGCGCCATCGGGCTCGCGCCGCTCGTTGCCGTCTTCGTC
>JBPCLX010000128.1:0-3092 GCA_051002815.1 Gemmatimonadaceae bacterium | reverse complement strand
AGGTACCGGTCCAGGACAACTACTTTCTCCACCAGATGCTCAGCGGGCGCTATCCCATGGAGCGTGCTGAAGGAGTGCCGCCATACCTCGGCGAGCACGCGTTTTCGGAGAAGGGGACGAAGCCGGGCCTCCTGAGGTTGGTCGACGGCGGCGTTACCGACTACCTGCGCACCCTCCCCGACCAAAGCGTGGATGCGTTCGCGTTGTCGAACGTGTGCGAGTGGCTGGATCCCGGACAGGTGCTGGAGCTGTTCAGTGAGGTGGAGCGTACGGCCATGCCGGGCGCGCGAGTCGTCTATCGCAACTTCGTTGGTTGGACCGACCTGCCTGAGAGCTGTACGCGGCTCGAGCAGGATCGCGCGCTCGGCTTATCGCTCATGCGCTGCGAGCGGAGTGTCGTGCAGTCGCGCGTCGTCGTGTGCCATGTTCGCGAGGCAACGTGACGATTCCGGAACTCCGCCGCTCGATGTCGGTCCGCGAGGCCCTCGTCGAGGATAACGAGTCGCTCCTTGCTCTGACGTCGGGGTGCGTCATGAGCGGGCCGGTGGCGATGTACGTGGACCGTTCGCCCGACTTCTTCGCGCTGAACCGATTGGAGGGGGCCGCCTGGCGGGTGGGCGTGGCGACCGACGCCGCCGATAACGTGGTGGGCTGCGTGGCGGCGGCCGGCCGCCTGGCGTACGTGAATGGTTTGTCGCAGCGCACCAGCTACGCAAATGATCTCAAGGTAGATCCGGCTGCGCGCGGCTCCGGCGCCGCCGATCTGCTCACGGAGTATGTGCGCGACGCGACGGCGGAGCTGGGCGGCGCCGCGGCTCCGTGTCTGCTCACGATCCTGTCCGGAAATCGACAGATGGAGAATCGGGCACGTGGCCCACGCGGAGCGCCCGTACTGTCGCGATTCGCATCGCTCGCCGTTACCGCCATCCCACTGCTTTGGGAGCGGCGAGAACGAATCGCCGGCGTGTGCGTCAGGCGGGCAAGCGCACAAGACGTAGAGGAGATGGCTGCGGTCTGGCGCACGTACGCGCCAGGCCGGCAGTTCGCTGCCATCATGGAGGCGGAAGACATGGCGGCATGGATCGCGTCCGCGCCAGGCCTGGCGATCACCGATTATCTCGTTGCGACCGACGCCACCGGACGTATTCGTGGCTTCCTGGGCGAATGGGATCAATCGTCGTTCAAGAGGATACGAGTCGTTCGCTACTCGCCACGTATGGCTTTCGTTCGACGGGCGATCAACTTCGCGTCGCCGTTCGTCGGAGCCCCACCTCTACCCGCCTCCGGTGAGCCGATGCCGGCGCTGGCCACCGTCCACGTCTGCGCCGACGCGCCAGCGACACTGCGTGCGCTGCTTCTCGATGCCTATCGACGACATCGGCGGGGACGATATGCCTTCATCACCATGGGATTGGATACAAGCGATCCGCTTTCGTCAGCAATGCGCGGGCTCCTCGGCCAGCTCACGCACGTGGACGCATACGTGACGACGCCGTTGGGTCAGGCAGGCCCGGCAATGCTCGACGGCAGGCCGCTTCATTTCGAGACCGCGCTCGTCTAATGTCCGTCGTCAACACGCTGGCTTCGGCTGTCGTGAAGCGGCGCCGCGTGTCGTTCGCCATCTGGGCGCTCCTGGCTGCGCTGGTGCTGCCGCACACGCCGGGAGTCGAGCACAGACTGGAGGCCGCGTCCCGAATACCGGGCAGCGACTCGGAGCGCGTCGCGGAGCTCATGGCGTCTCGATTCGCCTCGCCGTTCGCAAGGTCCGCGGTATTGGTCGTGAAGGGCGTGACGGAGCCGGCCGGGGAGGCCGGGCAGAACGTACTGCGCTCGATCGTGGCGGCTCTGGAGTCGAACGCTGGTGTCGCCGGTACCTTCTCCTTGCTCGACGAGCCTGACGATGTGTTCATAGGCAGGAACGGAGGCACCTTCATCGTCGTTGGCTTGAAGGACAGCGGTGGCAAAGTCGACTCGCGCCTTCAATCGCTGCGCCTGACTACCGCGGCACTGGGGCCCCCTCTACGCGCCACGCATCCAGAGGTGGAGCTCCTCTGGACCGGCGAACCTGCGCTGAATGCCGACCTCCGTCGGGTGAGCGCCGAAGACGCGAACCAGGCCGAGCGGCGCGTGCTACCGTTGACTTTGGCACTACTCGGCCTGGCCTTCGGAGCCATCATGGCGGCGCTGCTCCCGATCGGCCTCGGCGCTCTCGCGATTGCGATGACGCTCGGACTGGTTGCGTTGCTCACGCGAGTTTTCGACGCCTCGATTCTCGTCCTGAACGTGGCGACGATGCTCGGCCTGGGACTGGGAATCGACTACTCGCTGCTGCTCGTCAGCCGTTATCGTGAGGCGCGCGGACGCGGTCTTTCTTCCGACGATGCCGCCATTGAATCGGCGAGCCATGCGGGGCAAAGCGTCTGTTTGTCGGGGGCGGCCGTGGTAGTCGGGTTTCTCGCGCTGCTGCTCGTTCCACTGACCGACCTTCGCTCGATCGGCATCGCCGGTGCTCTGGTGACCATCGTGTCGGTGGCGCTGGCCACCACACTGCTTCCCGGTGTGCTGGCGTCGCTCGGTCACCGCGTCGAATGGGGACGCGTGCGTAGCGCACCGGAATCGGCGCGTGCCCGAGATGGACGTTGGCGCGCATGGAGCCGCACTATCGTCAGGCGGCCGCTGCTCGTGCTGGTGGTTGCCGGAGTACCGACGGGCGCACTGGCCTGGCAATGGCGGGGGCTCGATACCCGGACGCCGGGTGGAGACTGGCTTCCGCCGTCGATCGAGTCGGCGCGCGGACTGCGATCGTTGCGAGAGATGGAGCGCAGCGGCGTCGTGCAAGGCATTCGCCTGATCCTCGAGCTTCCAGGGGGCGCACCGGCCCGGTCCCCAGAGGGGTGGGAGGCGATGTCACGCCTGACGACGGTGCTCCAGGGCAACCCCGGTGTCGCGCGCGTCCGCTCGCTGCCTGCCTTGCTGCGTGGCATGCCGGTCGCGCTCGCCCCTCCAGCACTCGTGGCGGGATTCGTGAGCGACGATGATCGGTTCGCGCTCCTGGAGATCATGCCGGCCGAATCGCCGGGCATCGCCAGTGC
>JBPCLX010000127.1:0-2951 GCA_051002815.1 Gemmatimonadaceae bacterium | reverse complement strand
CGGGCGTGTCCGGCGGCTCCTCGCCGGCCAGGAGCGCTCTTGCGTACACCACCCCAATGAGAGTCGGCGCCCCGGCAATCGTCGCGTACGACAGCATCGACGGCCTCGCAGGATCGAACTCCTCGAATACGCGCGCAGCGCTGATCCAGTGCTCGCCCATCCCGGGGAAATCGGGACCGAGCCGCCGGAAGCCGGCGCGCACCGCCTCGCTCCGGTCGCGGTAGGGCGCCGTGCCCTGGCGCGCCCCGGCCACGAACGCGGTGAGCGCGGCCGAGTCGCCGCCTGACGATGCCACCGCGCCCGGCCGGTCGACGGGCGCCTGCGCACGTACGTCGACGCCTGAAACCAGCGTCAGGCACGTTGCGAGAAGGAGCAGGGTGCGCGGCGTCATGATCCCACCGTGGTGATCGCCGCCTGGCCGTATGTCTCGAGCAAGGCGCGCTCGATCTCCGGCGTTATCCCGCCCGGGAACCGGCTGTGCAGCTTCGCACGCTCGAGAAATCTCGGCGTGATTCCCGTGCGCCCGCTCATCGGTTTCGCCTCCACCGAAGAGATCAGCCCTAGAGGCACGCGGAGCAGGCGCTCCTCGCTCCGCACCACTACCGCGTCGGTTTCCACCGCCAGCAGCTCGCCGGATATGTCCGGCCCGCTGCGCAGGTCGATCCGGATCCCGATCCCGTTCGGATGGAGGGCTGGCCCGTAGTCCGCCAGCGCGGGTCCGTGCTGGCACGCCACCGCGCTCAGCGCGAGCAGTGCCGCCATCAGTTGTCTCCGCATGGGTCACCTCACCGGAATGCGGCTGGAGTGGAACTGCGTCTCCATCGAGTCCTTCACGACCAGCCACCGTCGGACCGCCTGATCGAGCGTGGCGTCCGTGGGTTGGAATGGCTCGCCCGTCGCGTTCTTGATCCAGCTCCCGCGCACCCATTCGGTGTAATAGCCTTGCGAGGCGAGCAGCAGGGTGACGCTGGAATCCGCCGGCGTCGGGCCGGCGTCGAATTCGATCGTGAACATGGTGCCCGGGCGCGTCTCGAGGTATGAACTGTCCGGACTGGTGATGGCGGCGAGCCCCGTTGCATGCGGCGCGCCGTCGCGATCGGCCATGCGCGCGAGCGGCATCGACCTGACAGCGGGCCGCCGCAGCTGCATCGCGAACTTCGCCTCGTCGATCCGCCAGCCGTCGGGCGCGAACGCCAGCCGCACCCGCAGCGTGTCTATTCCCGGCGGAACCGGGACGACCACCGCCACGTGCCGCCAGGCGATCGGACCGTAGTCAGGCAGCCTGACGACTCGGCGCCACGCGGTGCCGTCCCATACGCTGACCCGCATGCCGGTCCGCTCGTTCATCCACCGGCCGAGCTGGATCGCGGTGGAGATCTCCTCGATGCCGGTCGCAAGCCAGTCAAGCGACTTCGCTCCCGGACGGCCGAGCATGAAGTCGTACATCAGCACGGTGTTGAGCAGGCTGCTGCGCATCGTGAGCACCAGGGCCGCGCTGTCGGCCTTCGGTGCGGGTACGGCGAGCTCGAGTCGCTCCTCGAGGTCGCCCTCGAGCGCCGTCGCGATCGAGCCGGGATCGCTGGCGAACAGGCGATCATCCATCGCCTCGAACACGGGCCGCAGATCGCGGCCAACCCGGTCCGTAGCGACGGAGGGAGCGATGATCCCCCGTACGGCGACCGGGATGCCGCGACCGTCGGGCAGCACCATCTCACCCGCGCCGTGACGGACGGCGAGCAGTTCCAGGTGATTGATGTAGTGCGTCTCCAGCGCCTCGTTACGCACCTCCAGCCTAACGCGTCCTAGCGCGTTGGGGCGGAGCGTCAGGCGGTCGACGTCGCGCCCCTCCAGCAGCGGCGCGATGCTCGCCGAGAACGCCTCGGCCTCGAGCACCGGCGTGCCGCCGGTGTCGGGGACACTGTAGATCGTGGGGCAGGAGCCGAAGATCGCTACCGCCAGCACGCTAGCGACGGCGAACGTGGCCGCCGAGGCGAGCAGCGTAGTCAGCACCGAGGTGCCGACATTGGTCGCCTGACGAAAGGTTTCCATCGCCAGCACACTGTCGAGCGGGATGGTCCAGCTTCGCGTCCCCGTCGATGCCAGCCGAATGTCGTAGCCGACGCCGGTCCCGCGCACGGAATCACGGACGACAAAAGCGCCACCGCCGAAGACGACCGTGGATCCGTCGAGCAGATGCGCCTTAACCGGCGTGGGGACTTGCACCGAGTCTGATCGCGACGCCGTCACCTGCTCGGCATCGACTCGGCGAAAGTTCTGAATACAGGCGGCGACGCCGATCAACAACGGCACGCCTACCACGAGGAAGAGCAACCGCATTCGGTGACCGGCTAGTGATCGCATCAACTCCTCCATAGGGGGGAAAGCCCGGAGCGGCTACCTCCCGCTCTACACCGATATGTCACCGGCCAGAGGAGCCGGCCATACGTCAAGCGACGTAGTCGCATCGAGGCGCCACCGTGTTCGCATCCGGGACAGGCGGATGGCTGCACGGATCGAATACCGAGGGGGTTGGGGTCTCCTTAATGGCCCTTGCAACCGAGAATGCCGCGCAACGTTACTATTCTGACAGCCATGAATACTGGAATCTCATCCTCCGATCAACGTCCTCATCCCTCGTTCCTCATCCCTCATCCCGGGTCCCCTCGTGTCTCGCCCCTCGCGCCGCCTCCCTCATCGCTCGTCCCTCGTGGTGATGATCTCCACGTTGTGCGCGCTTCTCAACACAGTCGCCTCCGCGCAAGGCGGGGTCGCCACAACCGAACGCCTTCCCGGCCGGGTGGTGGACGTCGATGCGGGAGAGTTTTTTCTTCGTGCCCCTGATACCATTTCGGCTGGGCTGGTGACCTTTCGGCTGCGCCAGATCGGTGACCTGCTCACCGATCGCGCAAAGGTGGAAGCGGAGAATCTCGCACCGGCCACCCCCGACAACG
>JBPCLX010000126.1:0-7335 GCA_051002815.1 Gemmatimonadaceae bacterium | reverse complement strand
CGGACGCGCATCTCCGGCCTGCGCATTGCCGCGCTGAGCATTTCCTTGTCGCTGGCCCTGGAACTGCGCCGGCACCGGCGAGGGACCGACGTCGCCCCGTGATTGTGCACGGACCACCGGTGTAACGCCAGTGGCGAGGTCCGTATTGCTGGCGGGTGAAGCGGCAGCACCGCTTGCCCCGGCGCGAAGCCTCGCCGCCACCCACTCCGGGTCGAGGCCGAGGGCCGAGGCGGCGATTGCCGCCTCTCGCACCGAGCGCACCGCGTCGTTAGGTATCGCCACCACCATGTCACGACGGTCGATGAGCACCGACACCTCACCGTTCATCCCCGGCTTGAGCAGCCCTTCGACATTGTCGATCGACACGAGGACCGGGAACATGGTGACGCTCTGCTGAACCACCGCCTGCGGCTCGATCTTTTCCACCGTACCGCGGAACGGACGATCTGGATACGCATCGACTACCACCGTCGCCGGTAGCCCCGCGCGAACACTTCCGATATCGGTTTCGTTTACGAGCGCGCGGACGCGCACCTTGCTCAGGTCGGCCATCTTCAGCAGCGTCGTGCCGCCGCCGAATGCGCCGGTAGCCGACGTTATGACCTGGCCCACCGAGACCGTCTTCTCGATGATCGTGCCGGTGACCGGTGCGCGCACCGTAGCATCCTCGAGCCGCTGCTGCGCGAGATCGAGGCTGGCGCGCGAGCGCACCAGCTGCGCCTCGGCATTGGCAAACTCGAGCTGCGAAGCCTCGTATTCCTGCGCGGTGATGATCCGCTGGCTGTACAACTCATCGGAGCGCTTCCGCTGCGCGGCGACTACCTCGCCGCGTGCCTCGGCCGCTCGCAGGTCCGCCGACGCCTGATCGTGCTGATTCTTCACGTCGCGCGTGTCGACCTGCACCAGGAGGTCACCTGGCTTCACGTCATCGCCGGTCTCGACCGACATTTTCGTGATCAGGCCCGAGGCCTTCGACTTCACTTCGATCACGTTGATCGGCTCGACTACGCCGGTCGCCTCGGCGTCCACGATGATGTCGCGGCGCTCTGCGGGTGCGGTGTCGACCGGCGTGTTCACTACTTCTTCCTTGCACGCGCCGGCGAACAGAACGAACGCGGCGAGCGCCAGCACCTGACGATTCACGGATGGCTCCTAACGGGGGCGATTCTTATCTTACAGTTCGCGCCCGACGAGGGCTTCGAGCTGGGCCTTTGCGACGCGATAATCGTAACGGGCGGCAATGAGCGCCGCGCGCGCCTGGTTCAGCGTGGTCTGCGATGTGAGCAGGTCGAGCAGCGTCGATGCGCCGAGGGCATATCGCTGTTGCTGCACTCGCAGATCCTCTTCGGCGGCTTCGACCGAGGCCTGCTGAATCTGGATACGGCGCTCGGCGAGTTGGAGCGCACCGAGGTGCTGCGTCAGGTTCTGCTGGGCGGCGAGGCGCGAGTCGCGAAGCTGAGCTTGCGCGTTGTCCTGCGCTACGCTGGCGCGCACAATGGCATCTTCGCGCGAAAACTGGTTGAACAGCGGGAAGTTCAGCGACAGCCTGAGCGCGCCGCTGTAGTTATAGGAATCGTCGCCCAGGCCGAACCGGCCCGTTCCGCTTCCGCCTCGCTGATACGAGGCGTTGATGGTCGGCAGATAGCGCGTATTGGCGGCTCTGCGACTCGCGCGTGCGGCGCCGAGATTCGCCTCCGCCAGCGCTACCACCGGTCCGCTGATAGCCATCGAATAAAGAGACACACTATCGATGACCAGCGGTCCCATTTCGCCAAGCGTGTCGGCTGGGCTGGCGGTGACGAGCTCGTTGGTGCCAACCAGTCTGGTGAGCGCCGCATTGGCAATGCGGAGGTTGTTACGCGCGGTTTCGAGCGCCAATTCGGCGTTGCCAACCTGAATCAGCGATCGTAGCGAATCCGACTTGGTCGCCACACCGGCAGTGACACGGGCGGTTGCGGCGCGTAGCTGCTGCTCCGCCTGCTCGAGCTGCGCGAGCGCTGCAGACTCCGATTCGCGCGCGGCCAGCACGTTGTAGTACTGCTGCTTGACGTTGAGCGAAACGTTGAACTGCTGGGTGATGTAGTTCGCTTCCGAGGCATCGACCGAAGCCCGCGCAGCACCAAGATCGTAAAAGCGCCGCCCACCATCGAACAGCTCGAGGCCGAACGTCATGCCGGTGCTGTACGACCACGGCTCACTCGGGAGCGTTATGGTCTGTCCATCGCGGATGATCGTCGCGGCATCGTTGAACGACCGCGTTCCGCCGGCACTGACTGACAGGCTGGGGATGAACGCCGCGTACGCATTGTTGACCTGCTGCCTGCTCGTGCGCTCGAGTCCTCTCGCCTGAACGGTTGCCGGTGCATTACGATGGGCAAGGGAGACGGCCTCATCGAGCGTAATGGGCCGGGCATTTTCCCTATCGCCGGTCTGGGCCGTCAGTGCAACTGGAACAAGCAGCAGGGCTGCCCATATCGCCTTCATTTGCCTTTCCTCTTGCCTTTTTTGTCGTCGTGCGACTTCTGTTCGAGCAGGAACTGCTCGAATGCTACGCGCTGGTCGGCTTCCAGCATTTCACGGATCTCGCTGCGCGCCCACTCACGAATGGAATCCAGCCCCGGTCGAACCGGCTCGAATGCGGCCGTCATGTCGCGGTGCCGCTTGTCGAGGATGCTGTCGAGCTGAACCCGTTGTTCCGGGGAAAGTTTCAGCCCGCTACCCAGCCTGTCGCGATACGAAATGCGCGTATCGGCATGCGCGGCGCGGACGTCGAGCACGTGTGCCGAGGCGTAGCCGACGACCCATCCAACGGCCACGGCCCCTATGAGAAATGCTATCGCGAGGTGCTTCGAACTAGCCATACGTCTCTCCGTCATGGAGCGGTAACCAGCCGCAAGGTCGCTTCCCTGTCCGGGAGCGGGGTCGTTTCCGTCGCCATCTGGTGCGCCAGCGTGCGCGGCGTCTCGATCACCGAATTCACCGCCTCCCGGCGCTGTTCCGTGCGTAACTCAGCCAGAGTAAGCGCCGCGGCGGCTACCAGAATGCCCGCGGCCACTAACCCCGTTCTCATCCATTCCTGATACGGCATCCACCAGCCATCGCCTTCAGCGGCGACGCTCGCCAGGATCCGGGCTTCGAGGCCCTGCCAGAAGGCAGGGTCGTCAGGCGCGGCGTAGAGCTCACGGAGCGCTCGCGTCACGGCGTCGTCGCGCCCCTCCGGTCCGATCCGCATTTCACTAGTCATGGTTCTGCGCTCCGCATATCGACAAGCATGCGGCGTAAGGCCGCACGCGCATGGTGCAAATCCGAGCGGGCCGTTCCCTCGGGGATCGACAGCATTGTCCCGATCTCCCCATGGGTGAAGCCCTGTACATCGTGCAAGACGATCACCGACCTCTGGCGTTCCGTCAGCTTCCTCAGCCCTTCTTCCAGCCGCGCGCGCAGTTCAGCATCCACCGCCGGATCGCGAAACGGCGTTGCCACCGTTTCCGGCAACGGATCCGCGTCGCGCACCTTCCTCCGCCGGCCGATATCCAGCGCCGCGTTTGCCACTATCCGATTCAGCCACGCCCCGAACGGCTGGTCGGGCCGAAACCGGTCGAGAGCGCGATACGCATGCAGAAAGGCGTCCTGAACCGCGTCCTCGGCATCTTCCCGAGTGAGGGTGATCGCCCTCGCTACCGCAAACGCCCGCGCCTGGTGGAGGCGAACGAGTGCCGCGAATGCCTCACGGCTTCCGCGCTGCGCCTCGATTACCAGGCCGCGCTCGTGCCGCCGCCGCTCCTGGTCAGCTGGTGCGGTATGCACGGAACGCCTGTGTCGGGCGAAAACGGTGGTTGCCATCGTCGTTGCTGACAACGCACGGCGAGCGGGAAACGTTGGGCGGGAGCACGGGTCGGGGGGAGGGATCGCCGCTCGACAGACACCGGTCTGCCGCGAAAGGTTCGCGGCGAACGGGAGCGGACGCGCCGGGTCTGCGGTCCCTAACGTTCGCCTGCGAGTCCCAGGGACTCGGCCGACCGCTGCATGGCCCCGATCACGAAAGTAACGTGATCCTCCAGCGGTACGCCCAGTTCATCCGCGCCAAGCGCGATGTCCTCCCGGCTCACTCCACGGGCGAACGCCTTGTCCTTCATCTTCTTGCGCACCGACCTCGCCTCCACATCGTGTACGCTGCGACTCGGCCTCACGAGGGCGGTCGCCGTTATCAGGCCCGTGAGCTCGTCGACGGCGAAAAGCGCGCGAGCCATCCGCGTACGCCGTGGCACTCCAGTATAAGTGGCATGACCGAGAATCGCTTCGCAAATGTCCTCTGGCCACCCCCGTTCGCGAAGGAGGCGAACGCCTTCAGCGGGGTGCTCCGCATCGGCAGCGTGGTCGTCGTTGGGCCATCGTTCGTAGTCGAAGTCGTGGATGAGCCCTGTGAGCCCCCACCGCTCGACCTCCTCTCCAAAGTGCTCGGCGTAGGCGCGCATGGCCGCTTCGACGGCAAGCATGTGCGCTCGCAGCGATTCGCCGGCGGTGAACTCGTGCTGGAGCGCGAGCGCCTCGTCGCGAGACGGCAGGGCGGCGGTGGTCATGGGCGGAGCGTCAATCGAGGTCCTGTCGCGCAGTCTGTGCCAGTTCGGAGGGCAGTAATCGAAGGTCTGGGGCCGTCGCGCCTCAATGCGCCGACTGCGCGACGAACCAGTTGGTGAAAATCACCATTCCGTACACGACGAGACCCAGAAAGATCGCGGCGACGATGAGGCCCATGAATCCAGCTTTCAGGTCCTGCGGTTGCGGGGGAGCCATGTTCTTGGAAAGTGGGCGAAGGGTCTGAGGCAAAGAGAGGAGGCGGGGGGCGCCGCAATCGTACGGCCCGCACCCCGCCCCGGGGCGGGGGCTAGCTGACGCGCACCTTCGTTATGCGATCGTTCATCTTGATTTTCTTCATGGCGTCCAGTCCTTCGGTGATCTTGCCGAACACGGTGTGAACCCCGTTCAGGTGGCGGGCGTTCGCCTCGCTCAGCACCATGAAGAATTGGCTGCCACCGGTATCCTTTCCAGCGTGCGCCATCGACAGAGACCCCACCTCATGCTTGTGAGGATTCTTGGCGGTTTCGCACTTGATCATGTAACCCGGACCGCCGGTCCCGACTCGTGGATTACCGGGTTCCTTGGAAAGTGGGTCACCGCCCTGGACTACGAAATCATCGATCACGCGGTGGAACGCAGTGCCATCGTAGTAGCCCTCGTTGGCGAGCTTCTCGAAATTGGCGACGGTCGCGGGAGCATCCTTGTCGAAGAGTTCCGCCACGATGGTACCGCGGTCGGTCTCGAAAGTGGCCGTGCGAGTCACGTTGATCGCTCCTCTGGTTCAAGAACCCGAAAGGTATCGTCCCCACGCCCTTGCGGGCCACCCCGCTCAACCCGGAGTTTCTGCGATCGCGAGGACCGTCTTCCACTCGTCGGCGGTGACTGGCTGGACGGACAGTCGGCTGCCCTTCTTCAGCAATGTCATCCGCTCCAGGCCACGCGAGCCGCGAAGCTCGGCGAGCGTCACCGGCCGAGACAAAGGTTCGCGTGCGCGCAGGTCGACCACGTACCAACGAGGTTGATCCGGATCGCTCTTCGGGTCGAAGTAGTCCGAGGCGGGGTCGAACTGGCTCGGGTCCGGATAGCCGTCGCGCACGACCTCGCAGATTCCGACGATGGCGTTAGGGTCGGTGCTCGAATGATAGAAGAAGACGAGATCCCCCTTCTTCACCTCGTCGCGGAGCATGTTGCGAGCCTGGTAGTTGCGCACCCCATCCCAGACGGTGGTGCGCCTTGGCGCCTTCCACAGGTCGATCCACGAAAAGGTCTCAGGCTCTGACTTGACGAGCCAGTAGCGCAGCTTGGTGACGGCGGCCGTAGTGGTCGGCATTTTGTACGGGATTGAGGTGCGCACCCGCCGTTCAAACCAGCGACGACGGGCAGATGTCGGCGAGCGGGCAGAGGGAGCACCGGGGTGCGCGCGCGACGCAGATCGCGCGACCGTGGTCTATGAACAGGTGCGACAGAAGTGTCCAATGATCCCGCGGGAATTGCCGAATGAGGTCCTGCTCGATCTTGACCGGATCCAGCTCTTTCGTCAGGCCGAGCCGGTTGCTGACGCGGGTCACGTGAGTGTCGACGACTACGCCATCGTTCCTGCCGAATGCATTGCCGAGGATGACGTTCGCCGTCTTGCGGCCCACGCCGGGGAGAGCCGTCAGCGCATCCATTTCATCGGGAATCGCACCGCCGTGCCGCTCCACTACTCCGCGCGCCATGCCGATGAGACTCCTGGTCTTGCTGCGGAAAAATCCGGTGCTGCGAATGATCGTCTCGAGCTCGTCAGGATCGGCAACGGCGAGGGCGGCTGCATCGGGGAATCGTGCGAACAGGGAAGGGGTAACGATGTTCACGCGTGCATCGGTGCACTGCGCGCTCAGGATCGTCGCCACCAGCAGTTGATAGGCGTTGGTGTGAAGCAACGCGCAGTGGGCATCCGGATAGGTTCGCTGGAGCCGTTCGAACACCTCGGACGGCTGCGCCTTGCCACGCCGCCTGCCTTTCACCGCTCGGCCCGTTCGTGGGGCCTTTACCGGTGGGATGCCTTGCCTCGTCCCCTTCCGCGCTCCCGCCATCAGCGCCGCTCCCCGGCAAGCTGCCGGCTTCCTTCCCGGCGCCTCGCCGCGAACGAGAGAACCCCCTCCGCATCGGCCGCGTTCAGCACGTCCGATTGCTCGAGCCACCCTTTTCGCGCGATGCCGATTCCGAAATCGACGTTGTCCAGGCTGCTGGTGGAATGTGCGTCAGGTCCGATCTCCACCATGACAGCAAGCTCCTTCGCGGTGCGGCAATTCCGCCAATCCATGTCCAGACGGTGCGGATCGGCGTTGAGTTCGACCGCCGCGCCGACATCGGCCGCTTTCTCGAGTACGGCCTGCATGTCTATGGCATACGGCTCCCGCGTCAGGAGCAGTCGGCCGGTCGGGTGGCCGAGAATCGTCAGGTGCGGATCGTCCAGCGCGCGCAATACCCGCTCGGTCATCGCCGCTCCGCCCATGGCGAACCGCGAGTGGACGGAGCCAATGACGTAGTCGAACCTGTCGAGGAACTCCGAATCGTAGTCGACCCGTCCGTCGGCCAGAATGTCGGCCTCGATTCCCTTGAGCACGCGAAAGCCCGCCGACGCCGCGTTCAGTTGGTCGATCTCGTCGTGCTGCTGCACAATCTGATCGCGCGACAGTCCGCCGGCGTAGAAGGCGGACTCCGAATGGTCGGTTATTCCGATGTAGCTCCACCCGCGCGCACGCGCAGCATCGG
>JBPCLX010000125.1:0-8061 GCA_051002815.1 Gemmatimonadaceae bacterium | reverse complement strand
CACCTGTCCAACCCCTGAGTCTCATCGTCACTGGGAATCCCGAGGGCGCACTCATACCGGGTGCGCCATTTGTCGTGCCTCCATCGGGGTGAGCGACAAAAGCATTCCCCTCTGGCTGCGGGTGCTCGACGCCGTCGCAAATCGGGCAGAACGCGCCGCGCGGCTCGTTGGGGCAATCCGCGACGAGACCGTGATTGCCTGGACGAGGCCAGACGATCGCACGCGCCTAACGTCGGCGCTGTTCGATCGGCAAAAAACCTACCTTCCCGGCGGTAACACTTTCGCGCACGGCCTGTTCTACTGGGAGCGCGAGATGCTCGTGTCGCCATTTCCGCAGCAGGGACGCCTGCTCGTCGGCGGTGCCGGGGGCGGCCGCGAAGCCACCGTGTTCGCCGATCGAGGATATGCGTCGTGGGCTGGAATCCTTCGCATGAGCTCCATTGAGGAAGTCGGCTCGGTGGCGCGGAGTGCGGGGTACCGAGTGGAGAAACACGGATCCGCTCCCGGGCGTATGCTTCTTGTACCCGCGGATCGATCCAGCGGAGTGCCGTAGCTTCGCCCTTTGCGCCGGGCCGCCGTGCTGGCGAGAATTCCTGCAGCAGCCCACACCCCCTACCGATATCCCAGTGGCTTCGAAGAAGAAGCGTGCCTCACCACCGTCATCCAGAGCGAACGTCGTCGCCGCCGCTCGCGGCAAGGGCGGAAGCAGCAGAATAAAAGGCTCCGCCAACGAGTTCATACGCGGCATCCTTCCGGTTGTCGCCATTTTTCTACTCATCCGCACGTTCTTCATGGAGGCGTACCGGATACCGTCGGAGAGCATGGTGCCGGCAATGCTGGTCGGCGACTTTCTCTTTGTTAACAAGCTCGCGTTTGGTCCGCACATCCCGTTCACTGATCTTTCGCTTCCGGGATACACGAACCCCAAGCGCGGTGACATAGCGATCTACGAATCGCCGCCGCAACTCGATCAGCCGTGGGATCCGACGCCTACGGTCGTCAAGCGCGTGGTGGCCGTCGCCGGTGACACCATGTACATGCGAAGCGGTCTGCTGCACGTGAACGGCATCGCCCAGCGGCTGGGATACGGCGCGCCCGATCCCGGAGGCTACGTCGATTATCCACATGAGACCTTTTCCTGGATGCGCAATTTCGCGCTCCGCGGATCGCGGTTCGGCTCCCCCATCGAGCACCCATCGCTGGACAATTGGGGACCGATGGTGGTCCCCGATGGACACTTCTTTGCCCTCGGAGACAATCGTTACAACTCCAAGGATGCGCGCTATTACGGTTTCGTTCCGCGAGAGAACGTGCGCGGCAAACCAATGTTCATTTACTTCTCCTACGAGAAGGAGGGTAGCGACAGCCCCTTGCCATTCATCACGAACATTCGCTGGAGACGCCTGGGACACTGGATCCGGTGAGGGGCGGCGAGGGTCGAGGGTCGAGGGTCGAAGGTTGAGGGTTCGAAAGGAGTACCCAGGCATTGCGCGTAGGTGGAAGATTCGTTATGCGCGCGCGTCGCATGCGCCGGTCGGTCCTCGGGCGGCGGCCCCCGGATTGACTGCCGATGGCGCGCGATTGGTAGCTCGGCACTACCTTTGCCGCATTCCCCGGCCAGCCCACCAAACGGAGATGACCCATGGAGATCGGAACGCGACGCGGGATCGTCGATCGCATGATCGGCGCCGCTCGGCTCGATGTTAACACCTACGAGGAAGTCGAGGCGGACCAATCGGCGACAGGTCAGGCGGCGCTCGTCGTCGCCATCGTCGCCATCGCATCGGCGATCGGCAGCCTGGGCGATGGTGGCAGCGGAATCATTACCGGCGTCCTGACGGCGGTCGTTGGCTGGTTGCTCTGGGCTGGCATCACGTATGTCATCGGCGACAAACTGTTCGGCGGCACGGCAACGTGGGGCGAGCTTCTGCGCACGCTCGGATTCGCGCAGTCACCCGGCGTCCTCCTCATCCTCGGAATCATCCCGCTGCTCGGAGGGCTCGTGCACGTGGCCGTCGCCATCTGGATGCTTGTCGCCGGCATCATCGCCATTCGCCAAGCACTCGATTTCAGCACAGGAAAGGCGATACTCACGGCGATAATCGGCTGGATTCCGCTGGCGATCGCTTCGTGGGTTCTTTTTTGACGAATCCGGCACAAGGGTCGTTTCTGGGGCTGCGGACGGCCAAGTACACCGCCCGTGACTTGGCCGCCGCAAAGGCGTGGTACGCGGACGTGCTTGGACTGGCGCCCTATTTCGACGAGCCGTTCTACGTGGGTTTCAACGTCGGTGGCTTCGAGCTGGGCATTACGCCTGACAGCGACGCGTCGCTGGAGCGTCCCGAAGCCGGGGTAGCCTATTGGGGAGTCACCGACGCAAACGACGCGTACGCCCGATTGATCGCGCTCGGCGCTACGGCTTTCGAGCCCATTCAGGATGTGGGTGAAGGCATTCGAATCGGCGCTGTGCGAGATCCGTTCGGTAACGTGCTCGGCGTCATCGAGAACCCGCATTTCAAGCTGGCCTAGCGAGATGCCGCTCCACGTTGGCGAGGCACTGCCCGACGTCGTGCCGGGAAGTCATCCAGCTCTCTCCTTCATTTCGGAGCAGCGTGGAAATCCGGTTGTTCTTTTCCTTCTTCGTGCCTTCACCTGAACGCAGTGCCTGTGGCACACCGCCCAGTTGGAGCGGAAGTCGGAGCAACTGCGTGAGTACGACGCTCGAGTAATAGGAGTTGGGCCGGGAAGCGATTCGGCTGCTTTGCGCGTCCGCGGCATGCTCGGACTATCGTTCCCGCTGTTCGGGGATCCCCGGTTGGCCGTCTTCTCCCTGTTCGGATACGAACGGGTGCTGGCGATCGTAAGGCAGAGCGGCACTGTGGTGATCGATCGGCAAGGGATGGTCGCCGTGCTGCACCGCACCGCCAATCCCTTCGACGCGCTTCCATTCGACGAGGTTCTGCGGAATGTCGTTGCTGGGACCACAGCGCCTCCTTGATTCGAAATTCGACTCGTTACGCGTGCGTCTGGACGCGCTCGTTCCGCCCGTGCACTTTGGTGAGAGTGGACTTCGTTCGCACGCTTTCAGACTGGCAACACCACGATGAACTACTCCGCCCTCGAACGCCGCACCAAGTATTGCCACACCTGTGGCACACTGCTGGACGTCAACACGTCCAGCTGTTACCGCTGCGGCGCTCAACAGCCGTCGCTCGTGCCGGTAGGGCAATCGCAGAAGCGGATCCTTCCCGCCGCTCTCCTCTCTTTTTTCTTCGGCGTGTTCGGTGTGCATCGTTTCTACGTGGGGAAAAAGGGTACCGGCGTTCTGCAACTGCTGACGCTCGGCGGACTGGGCATCTGGGCCATCATCGATTTCATCATGGTGGTGACCGGCTCCTTCACCGACAAGGAAGGAAACCGGATCACCGAGTGGACGTGAGCAACGAGTTCGCTGGGCGCTCCCCGTGTAGCGCCGAGTGAGTGCACCGGTTTCTGGCGACAATGGGCGTCGTGTTATGGTCGCGGGTGCAACCGGACTCGTTGGTGCGGAGACAGTTCGCTGCCTGCTCGAAGACCAGTCCGTATCGCGAATCGTCGCACTCTCCCGCCGCCCACTGCCTTACGAATTGCCCAAGCTGGACCTCCGGCTTGCCGACTTCGACCATCTCGATCGAGACGCCGGGGAATTCCAGGTCGATCAGGTCATTTGCGCGCTCGGCACCACTATTCGGCAGGCAGGTTCCCCGGAACAGTTCCGCCGGGTGGACTTCGACTACACGTTAGCCGCGGCTCGGCTGGGACTGGAACGAGGAGCGCACCACTGCCTGCTCGTAAGCTCCATCGGCGCCGACCCAGGATCGCGGTTCCTGTACACGCGAGTTAAGGGTGAGGTGGAGGAGGCGCTCGAGGCGATGCCCTTTGTGAGCCTCACGATTCTGCGACCCTCCACACTGGTTGGAGAGAGGGAAGACCGCCGCTTCGGCGAGGAGGTCGCCAAGCGCCTGGCGTGGATCACTCCCCGGAAGTTCCGGCCGGTTCTGGCCAGCGACGTGGCTGCCGAGCTGGTGGCTTCAGCCCGGGCAGATTTGCCCGGCGTGCGGATCGTGGAGTCGGCGCGGATTCCGAGACGTTAGATTTCCTGCAGCGGATGCGCGCTGTAACGCGCGCGCCCGCAGGAGCCGGTTCCGCATAGCGAGTCGCCTCCAGGGACCAATCGGAAATTCCGGTGGCCGCTTCTCGACAAAAAGGATACTCAGTGCCGTTCAGTAAGTTGAAGTTGCATGCGAATCTGCTCCGTGGCATCAAGGAGCTGGGCTTCGCGCAGCCTACCCCGATCCAGATGGACGCTATTCCGCCGGCGCTCGAAGGGCGCGACGTGCTCGCTTGTGCGATGACGGGGAGTGGCAAGACCGCAGCGTTCCTGCTCCCCATTCTGCACCGTTTGATGGACAAGTCGCGCGGCACTACCCGAGCGCTCGTGCTGACTCCCACGCGTGAGCTGGCGGCGCAGATCCACGAAGATCTGAGCGAGCTCGCGGTTCACACTCCCATTACCTCGGCGGCGATATTCGGCGGTGTGGGAATGGGGCCGCAGGAGCATGCCTTTCGAAGCGGCGTCGACGTGCTGATAGCAACCCCGGGCCGGCTGCTGGATCATCTCAGATCGTCGTACGCCAGCCTCGGCAAATTGGAGTATCTGGTGCTCGACGAAGCCGACCGCATGCTCGACATGGGATTTCTCCCGGACATCAAGCGCGTGCTGCGCCACGTGCCGGCCAAGCGGCAAACGCTGTTCTTCAGCGCCACAATGCCTGACCCGATTGCAAAGTTGACGCGCGAGATGCTGCACGATCCGGCGGTGATCAATCTCGGCCGGCGTGCGGCACCGGCGGTGGGGATTACGCAGGCCGTGTATCCGGTGGCGCAGGAGCTCAAGCCCTCTCTGCTACTTGCCTTGCTCAAGCGCGGAGACATTGAACAGGCGCTCGTGTTCACTCGCACGAAGCACCGCGCCGACCGCCTGACGAAATTTCTCGTCAAGAACTCCATCTCCTGCGATCGCATTCATGGCAATCGCTCGCAAGCGCAGCGCACCCAGGCACTCGCCAAGTTCAAGGATGGCAGCTACGACGTGCTCGTCGCCACCGACATCGCCGCTCGCGGAATCGATGTCGAGGCACTGGAGCACGTGGTGAACTTCGACGTACCAGTCGTGGCCGAGGACTACATCCACCGGGTCGGTCGCACGGCGCGCGCCGAGCAGATCGGTGATGCGTTCACCTTTGTGTCGCGTGAAGAGGAGGGCGATCTTCGCAACATCGAGCGCGCGGTAGGCAAGCGGCTGCCGCGGGTCATCCTGCCCGACTTCGACTACGGCGCGGCGCCGGAGGGAAAGTTGGAGATTCCCATTGGCGAGCGCATTGCCGCGATTCGGGCGAAGAAAGCGGACGATCGCGCGCGCTCCGCGGCGAAAAAGCAGCGGCGCGAGGCGCACGGAGCCAGCGGGCGGCAGAAGACGGGCGGCCGAAGGAGTGGCGGTCGATAAGAGAATTGCGAATTGCGAGCAGCAAGGCTCGATTCCAGGCTCGCCGCCTTTGGCCGGGGCGAGTGACTGATGCGAAAACGGCCGGCTCGCGTTAGCGAACCGGCCGTTTTTCGTGTGGTGCCGCAGATTACTCTACGGCGATCCGCCGCCTAGCGGCCAATCTTGGTGACGTTCTCCGCAGCCGGGCCCTTAGCGCCCTGCACCACGTCGAACTCGACGCGCTCGCCTTCAGCGAGAGACTTGAACCCCGAGCCCTGAATGGCCGAGTGATGGACGAAACAATCCTTCGAGCCATCCTCCGGCGTCACAAAGCCGAAGCCCTTCGCATCGTTGAACCACTTGACGGTACCGGTCGTACGCATGTCCTACTCCTGTGTTGTGTCGTGGTCGGAGTCGCGGGCATGCCGTCCCAACCGATCACGCGTTGCTCGTGAGAATACCTCACGATGTTTGTGTTCCACCAAGCCGGGCAACCGCCCGTCGAAGTCAGCGAACGGAGCATAAAAAAAGGACCGGCACGAATGCCAGGCCCTCGGAAAACTCCTTGGAACTTGCCCGCCTACAAAATGCGCGGGAATCGCTGCACCACACATTAAACAACTGAAGCAATTCGCGCAAGGGCAGGCGGCGAATTTCCCAACTTGGTGCTATTCTTCGCTTACCCTTTGCCGCTCGTCATACTCACCGTTCAGAGGCCTTCATGGACGCAAAACAGCTCGCCAAGCTCATCAAGAAGAACACCGAGGGGCGTTTAACGCCGGGAAAGCAGCCGCGTTCCTACGATCAGACGCTCCCGGTTCGCAACGAAGATGACGCAGCCGCTGAGACAGCCAGGCTCTTCCAGGAAATGAAAAAGCGGGAATTCTGAGAGGAGGGATGCGGGACGCGCGACGAGGGACGCGGGATGCGGGATGCGGGATGCGGGATGCGGGACGCGAACTGCTGACCCTCGACCCTCCACCCCCACCCTCAACCCCCGCCCCCCGACCCCCGACCCCCGGCGGACTAACCGCTTTTCACCTGCTTGACCATAGTACCTCGCGGAATCGTCGCCGACGGACCACTCAACTGGTTGATCAGTGCCAGCTCGTCCAGAGACACGGTTGACGGATAGCGCTGATTGAACTCCGTCAGAGTCATCGCCTGCGGCACTTGTATCACGTCTACGCGATTGGGCTGCACGTTCAGGATGCTCGGATCGCTGACGGGGGCGAAGCTGCCGAGTGCGCGTTGGAACTCGTTGGAATACGAGCCGAAGCGCTGCGCTGGCGTGTAGCCGATCACCTGGTACACCTGCCCTCGGTGTTCGAAGAAGCCGGCGAGTCCCTGGACTACTCCCTGCTCGGTCTGCGCCTGAAAGGTGCTTGCGACCGCGGGAATTCCGTTCACCGTTTCCTGAACGGCCTGTCCGACGGCGATCCCCTGCTGGTTGAGGAAGGCGCTCGCCGCAGCGTTAGGGGAGGCGCCCTGAGCCAGCGTAAGCTCGATCGCGGCGTCGTTGTTGGGACTCACCCCGACAACCGCCTGCGGAAGATTCTGTACTTTCCACCCGTTGGGGAACTGCATCTGGAATCGCAGGTCGGGGTGGTAGAAGGTATTGCCGCGGAAATATCCGTTCCGTGGATTCTCGCCGTAGATCATACCGTCGAGGCGGTTGAGAAATGCAGCCTTACCGGCATCGAGTGAATCGAGCCGGGCCGAACTCACTGCCTGGACTCGTTGTTCCGTGCGCGACACTCGCTCCCCCGGATCAGGGTGCGTCGACATCCACGATGGCAGCGGGCTCTGCCCGCTCGCTTCTCCAACCCTCTGCAATGAGCGGAAGACATCCGCCATCTCGCGAACGTCGTACCCCTCCTCCAGCGCGTATCTGAAGCCGAGCTCGTCTGACTGGCGCTCGTCGTCGCGTCCGTACTTGAGGAAGAGTAGCTGGAGGCCGGTGGATGCCAGGTCTCCGTACTGCTGCAGCTCGGGCACGAAGACCATGCCGAGTCCCAACCCCACTTGAGCCAGCTGCGCCCGGCTCATCTGGCTCACCGAATGCCGTGCCGTGACGTGCCCGATCTCGTGCCCGAGAACGCTGGCGAGCTCGGCTTCGGAGTTCATGAGACTCATCATGCCGCGCGTGACGTAGATGAATCCTCCGGGCAGCGCAAAGGCATTAGGAGTCGGATCGTCCACGACCCGGAATCGCCACGGCAGTTCCGGCCGCTCCGAACCTGCGGCCAGCTTGGTACCAATGCCATGGATATAGGACTGCAGCGCCTCGTCCTGGACCAGGCCAAGCGACTGCTCGACCTGTTGCGCCGCCTGCTGTCCCATCTGGATCTCCTGGGATTCGGAGATCAACGCGAGCTCCCGCTCGCCGGTGACCGGGTTGCGTGCACAGGCTACGGCCAGGGTGCTCCACACCATGAGCGCCGCCCAACGGCGCACCAACCGGTTTCGATTGCTCCCCCTCATCTGCTCCTCCCGAAGCGATTCGGGGGATCGTTATTCACAAATCGTGCTCAAGC
>JBPCLX010000124.1:0-10018 GCA_051002815.1 Gemmatimonadaceae bacterium | reverse complement strand
GGAATGACCTCATCAATTTCGCCATAATCGAGCAGATGCACGCCACCAGCCAGAGTCCAACCACCGGTCCCAAATTCCACCGCAACGGTCGCCGCGCTCGTCCCCCCGCTGTGCCGCTGCACCGCGGGGGGGCCGCCCAATCCTCGGCTGGTCATCCCACTCGCATGGTCGAACAGCGCCGCAGCCCCCTCACTCGCCACCCCCACCCCACCCATCCCCATTGCCCGTGGACTCGCCGGCAACAACAGAAACGCCGCCCCCGGCTCCTGTGCCGAAAGCGACGGAACACCAAGCGTCACGGCCCAGATACATGACACTGCCCACGCCAGGCGTGAAGAAGTGCGAATTGCGAAGTGCGGAGAAGTGCGAATTGCGAAGTGCGAATTGAAACCTCGCTCTTTCTCCACTCCTCGTATGCATTGCTCATTGCTCGTAGCCGGCACCCATGTCGAAGGTTCAGCCGGATGCATCAGGATGGAACGGATAGGGGATCTTCGTCTCAGAACACTCTAACAAATTCCAAATGCAGTGGGCCTTCTCATTTCGGATCTCAACTCCGCGTACCTCCGCGAACCTCCGCGTCCTCCGCGTCCTCCGCGGTAAAAAAACGCGAGACCTCATGCCGAAACGATGTATCCAGGGAGGCGAGGCGAGATGTACGAGTGTGTTTCCCCTGGATTCCCGCTTTCGTGGGAATGACGATGCATGGTCGTGGCTTCACCCGACTTCACTCTTCGCACTTTCTCGCCCGTCGCAATTCGCAATTCGCAATTCGCCCAACCCTAACGCAATCTAAAGATCCCCACTTGCGCCTGCAACAGAGGATCGAACGTGCCGGTCGGCGGAGCGAAGCGCAACGACACCGTGCCGCTTCCCGCCGGCGTCGTCAACTCGTAGTACGCCGGCGTCCCCGGAAGCATCGTCGAGGAAAGCTGTTGATTGTATGCCAGCTGCGTCGGCACGATCGGGAAAACACGCGGGAACGCCGACGACGACGCGCGATGCAGCGCATCGTACAGATACCGCAGGTTGCGCGATTCGAACCGGTACCGCGATGGAATCGCCGAGCGCGCGACGCCGGGCAGGCTGTCGACGTACACTGCCAGCGCGAAGTCGCCGAACAACGACGCGAACGACCGCCCGGTCGCGTTCTCGACGTTGGCGACGCTCGTCAAGCGTGTCTGCACCAGACGTGCATACAACGAGTTGTCGTACTGGTCGCCAAGGTAGCGCATGAACAGCCACGCCGCGCCGCGCCCCTCGCAGCACTCGCCCGTCCCGAACAGCGTCAACGAGTTGCTCTGCGTGTCGAGCAGATAGTCGTACGAGTTCGACAGCTGTTCGGTGATGAATCCCTGAGACGAGTCGGGGAATATCTGGTTCGGATTTGTACGCCCCGTCGGCGGTGGAAACTTGCGCTCGTAATGCAGCGACGCCAGCTCCTCGGCCAGATGGCTAAGCCCTTCGTTCACCCAGTCGGTTTCCTGGCTGCCGCCCCGCACCAGCACATGCTGATTGTAGCTGATCATGTGCTGGAACTCATGTATGAACGTTCCAGGAAGTACTCTTGACACGTTCGCCTTGCTGTGCACGCACGAGAATGCCCCGTTCGGATCGGGGACCAGTCCATAGAATATCTCGGCCTTGTTCGAGTTGGTCGACTGGCTGGACAGGTCGAACCCGAAGAAGAATCCGAGCACGGAGCCGAACACCGTGCAGTCGGCCGCCGGAACCAGCGCGTTCACCACCGGCGTCAGCAGCATTATCACACGATTGTTCGCGTCGATGTCCGACTCGGCACCGAAGGTCCGGACATCAATCGGATAGAGAGTCTCGTCGAACACCGCTCCAAAGTTCTGCAGCTCCGCGTCGGTGAACCCGCCGCTAGGCGCATTGTTATCCACGTATACCAGTACGTCGCTCCCGATGAACTTGAGCCGCGCGTTCACCGTCTGGAAGCAGTTCTCGCCGACTTCGATCGAGCATAGCACGCGGAAGGTGCGCTGGCTGTTGATCGTCAGTGCCTCGAGGGCGGGCGCCTGCGTTATGTCCACCAGCCGCGGTGTCGGCATCGTGCGCTCATAGGCGCGCAGCGCCAGGTCGAATCGCGACTGCGCGGTGGTGGCAGACTGCCTTACGTCACGGTCGAACATTGCGTTCATCCGCTGCTGAGACAGTGGCGACGAGCTGTTTCCGATCTGGAACGGCGTGGAGGGGATCGATACCGCGGTGGCGAACTGCGGCACCAGCAGATAACCGGCGCCGTTTCCGGGCAGCCGAAGACAGTTCGATAGCTCGGTTCCACTGACCGTGATCCCCTCGTTCACCGCGAGATTCATCGAGAACGCGGTCGTCACGTAGGTCACGCTCACCGGCGCTGTGGTGGCACTTCCCACTCTTACCGTCACCGGAATGGTTCCGCCGCTCACACAGGCGGGAACAACCACCGTCAGCTGAGTGGCGCTCACCGTCGTGATGATTCCGCGCACGCCACCGAACAGCACCTCGTTCCCACTGGCCACGCTGTTGAACTGCGTGCCGGTCACCGTGACCGTATCACCAGCCTGGATAGTCGTCGGCGACACGCTGGCCAGCGTCGGTCCCGGGGTCACCTCAGCTGAAAAGGTGACGGAATCCGTCGGCGCACCTCTAATGAACGCTTGAGCAATTGAGTACTCACCGAGTTGCGAGCCTACTCGCGCATCCACACCGCCGATCCCATCCGGTCCGGTCGTGACTATCGTATCACTGAGCACTACCCCAGAGCCGGTCGCGGTGCGAAAGATGACCGCCACCCCCTGAGCGGGATCGTTGGCCGCGTCGGTAACCTTTACCTGGAGTGGCAGCGCCAGAACGCTCCCGGCGGCGCCATTCTGGTTGTCGCCTCCCTGAATGGCGATCGCTACCGTGGAGGGATCGGGATCGGTACTGTCGCCCTTGCAGGCGGCGACCAGGAGAACCGACAGCGCTAGAATCAGGCGTCGTGCACGCATAGTACCTCGAGACAGGAATGGCACGCTTGGGAAGGCGTGCCCGGTTCGGTTAAAACTGCCAGCCTGCACGCCCCTTTTCTACTGCTGGGCGAAGCTGCGATCGTTCCGCCAGCGTATGCAGAATTCCCGGCATCGGGTATCTTACAGGTGATGCGCGGCCGCCCACTGGGGCGCCGGACCCTTCCTGCGCTGGGGACGCCTACCGCGACCCGCCGGTCACCGTTCGCGCACTACGTCTCATTCCGCTCCGATGTCATTCGTCCACCTCCACTGCCACTCCGAATACTCGCTCCTCGATGGGGCCAACCGGATCGATGATCTGATCCGGCGAGCGCAGGAACTGGAGCAGCCCGCGCTCGCCATCACTGATCACGGTAACCTGCACGGGGCTTGGGAGTTCCAGGAAAAGGCTGCAAAGGCGGGGCTCAAGCCTATCATAGGCATGGAAGCCTACGTCGCCCCCGGAGACCGCCGGGAGCGCTCGCGGCCGCGCGTGGGCGCCAAGCCCTACTACCACCTGGTGATCCTGGCGCGTGACGCGATCGGCTATCGCAATCTCATCAAGCTGTCCTCGCTCGCCTACACCGAAGGATTCTACGTAAGGCCACGGCTCGATCGTGAGATCCTTGCCAAATATCACGAAGGACTGATCGTCTCCTCGGCGTGCATGGCCGGAGAGGTCTCTGGCGCCTTGCTGCAAGGCGAGTATGCGCAGGCGAAGGCAGCCGCCGAGTGGTATGCCGAATTATTCGCCGGTCGCTACTATTTAGAGGTACAGGGGCACGACAGCGATGGCCAGGCGCAGCTGAACGCGGAGATCTTCCGCCTGGCCGACGATCTGGGGCTGCCAGTCGTTGCCACCAACGACGCGCACTTTCTGCGCGACACAGACCACGATGCGCACGACGTGCTCCTGTGCATCGGGCTCGGCAAGGACCGCGAAGAGCGTGACCGGATGCGCTACGACTCGGGGCTCTACTTCAAGAGCGCCGATGAGATGCGCAGCCGCTTCCCGGACCGTCCCGACGTACTGGAGAACACACTTCGCATCGCCGAGGAATCGGGGTTCTCGCTCGGCAAGACCTATCAGGTGCCGTCGTTCCCGCTGCCTCAGGGTGTGTCCAGCGAGAACGAGCTGCTCGTGAGGCTCGTGGAAGAAGGCGCCCGCGCTCGTTATGGCGATCCGCTGCCGGAGCACATCCGCGATCGGATGACGTACGAGCTCGGCGTGATCACCAGCACCGGCTACGCCGGATACTTCCTGATCGTCGCCGATTTCATCAAGGCGGCGCGGGATCGGGGCATCCCGGTTGGACCGGGGCGCGGATCGGCGGCGGGGTCACTGGTCGCCTACGCGCTGCGCATAACCAACGTGTGCCCGCTGCAATTCGATCTGCTGTTCGAGCGGTTCCTGAATCCGGAGCGGGTGTCGATGCCCGACATCGACGTGGACTTCTGCTTCGAGCGGCGCGGCGAAGTGATCGAGTACGTAAGGCAGAAGTACGGCAAGGCGAGCGTCGGGCAGATCGTCACCTTCGGAACGATGAAGTCGCGGGCCGTCATCAAGGACGTCGGCCGGGTGCTTGGCTTCACCCCGGGAGAGACCGACGCGCTGGCCAAGCTCATCCCCAACCAGCCGAACTTCAATCTCACGGTCGCGCAGGCTATCAAGCAGATCCCGGAGGTCGCGAAGGTCTACAAGGGTGAGCCGCGTTATTCCCGTCTGCTCGACTATGCGATCGCGCTGGAAGGGCTCTCGCGCCACGTGGGGGTACACGCCGCCGGGGTGGTGATAGCGCCAGGGCCGCTGGACGAATACGTGCCGGTGTGCACGCAGAACTCCAGGGGCGCGGGGGCGAGCGCCGACGACGAGCAGGTCGTCGTCACACAGTACGACATGAACGCCCTCGAGAAGGTCGGGATGCTCAAGATGGACTTCCTCGGCCTGACTACGTTGACCGTGCTGCACGATGCGCTGGCGTCGATCGAGGCGCGCCACGGCACCGCGCTCGATCTGGACGCCTTGCCGCTGGATGACGAGGCGACGTACCGGATGCTCCGCACCGGGCGCACGGCCGGCGTGTTCCAGTTCGAGTCTGCGCTCGCCACCGACGTGCTCCGGTCCATGCGTTGCGACCGGTTCGACGACCTCGTCGCCGCGAACGCCCTGGTCCGTCCCGGCCCGCTCGACACCGGAATGCACCGCGTCTACATCAAGCGCAAGCGCGGCGAGGAAGAAGTTGCATATCTCCTCCCCGAGCTGGAGCCGATTCTCAAGCCGACTTATGGAGTAATCACCTATCAGGAACAGGTGATGCGCATCGCGCAGACGCTGGCGGGCATATCGCTCGCCGAGGCGGATGTGTTGCGTAAGGCGGTGGGAAAGAAGGACTCCGAGCTGATCAGGAAGGAGCTCGACAAGTTCACTACGAAGGCGGTTGGGCGCGGGCACGATTCACGAATCATCGATCAGATCGCATCGCAGATCGAGACCTTCGGCCGATACGGCTTCAACAAGTCGCACTCGGTCGCCTACTCCATAATTTCGTACCATACCGCCTATCTCAAAGCGCACCACCCCGCGGAGTTCATGGCCGCGCTGCTCAGCTCCTGCATTGGAGATGCCGACAGCGTAGTCAAGTACATCAATGAAGCGCGCGAGATGTCCCTCGAGGTGCTGCCGCCTGACGTGAACGAATCGGGCTTCAAGTTCACCGTAATCAGCGATCGGAGCATGCGCTTCGGCCTGGGCGCCGTTCGAAACGTCGGCCGGTCGGCTCTGGACTCCATCCTTGCCGCTCGCGCCGCGGGGCCGTTTCTTTCCCTGTTCGACCTCTGCAGGCGGGTCGATCTACGGACCTGCAACCGGCGCGTGTTCGAGGCACTGATCGGGGCGGGTGCGCTGGACTCGCTGGGCGGACACAGGGCGCAGTTCGCGGCGGCGCTGGACGCGGCAATGCAGGACGCGGCGCTGCGGCAGGCCGAGCAGGCGGTGGGACAGGTCTCGCTGTTCGGCGACTCGCTGGGCGGTGGCGACAGCTCGACCGCCCATGAGCCGGTGCTGCCACACATGCCGCAGTGGACGGATTCGGAAAGGTTGGCGCGGGAGAAGGAGATTCTTGGCTTCTACACATCGGGTCATCCGCTCGAGCCATTCCGGGCCGAGGCGGAGCTGTTCGCCACGCACACCGTATCGCAGCTCGGAGCGTGGACGGAGGAACCGATCGCGCTCGGCGTGGTGGTGACGGCTATAAAGCGACAGACTTCGAAGAAGAACGGCAGCGAGTTCGCCCGTCTGGCAATCGAGGATTTCTCCGGCTCCACGGAAGTACTGGTTTTTCCGGAAGCCTGGGCGGCGATATCCGACCGTGTGAGAACGGACGTGCCGGTGCTGTTGAAAGGCGGCTACTCGCGCCGGGATCAGGGAGCGGACAGCCCGACGTTCATCGTCGAATCGCTCATTCCCTTTGCCGAGCTGCGGGCGAATGGCACGATGACGGTGCAGCTCGAGTTGATGGAGGATGCCGGCGTTACGCCCGGCACGATGGACGACGTGCGAGACCTGCTGGACGCGCACGCTGGCGCCGCGGCGGTCGAGTTGATGTGGAGCGATGGCAACGGCACCCGGGTGCGGTTCAAGTCGCGACGCAACCGCATGGCAGTAACCGCTGCTTCGCTAGGCGCCTTACGCGCCCTATTGGGTTCCGAACGGGTGAGACTCGTGCGAGGGGGGTGACGATGGGTGCGATCCTGGAATTCGAGAAGCCGATCGCCGAGCTGGAGAAGCAGATTGACGAATTGAAGAAGATGGCCGGCAAGCAGCAGTTGAGCGTCTCCGATGACCTTCAACCGCTGGAGACGAAGCTGGCAGAGCTGCGTTCGGAGGTCTACAGGAACCTTACGGCGTTGCAGCGTGTGCAGGTGGCGCGCAGCCCGCGGCGCCCGTTCACGATTGACTATCTGCGCATGGCGTTCACCGATTTCGTCGAGTTGCACGGCGACCGCGCCTTTCGCGATGACGCGGCGATAGTCGGCGGGTGGGCTCGGCTGGATGGCGAAACGGTGATGGTTATCGGACATCAGCGTGGGCGCGACACCAAGGAGAATCTGCGGCGCAACTTCGGCATGCCGCACCCCGAGGGGTATCGCAAGGCACTGCGCCACATGAAGCTCGCCGAGAAATTCCAGATCCCCGTGATTACGTTGATCGACACCCCCGGAGCGTGGGCCGGGCTCGGCGCCGAGGAGCGCGGCCAGTCGGAGGCTATCGCTCGAAATCTGTTCGAGATGAGCCAGCTCCAGACGCCCATTATCGCCACCGTAATCGGCGAGGGTGGATCAGGGGGCGCGTTGGCGCTCGGCGTGGCCGATCGAGTGCTCATGCTCGAGAACGCGATCTATTCGGTGATCACCATCGAAGGGTGCGCCGCCATATTATGGAAGGACGGGAAGAGCCCTGAGATGAAGGAGCGCGCGGCGTCGGCGCTGCGCCTGACGGCGGTGGATCTGCTGCGCCTTCAGGTGATCGACGAGATCGTTCCGGAGCCGCTGGGCGGGGCGCATGCCAACCAGGAGGAATCGGCGGCGCTGCTGCAGGCAGCGCTGATCCGTCACCTCGACGAGCTGCGCAAGTACAAACCGGAGAAGCTGGTGCGCCGCCGGCGCGAGAAGTTTCTGCAGATGGGTGCGTTCGAGGAATGATCGTTTGGCTGAACTGATAGAAGTCGCGTTCAAGGGCAATCGCAAGGAATTCTTCCAGTGGGATGGCAACGGCGAGATCACCGCAAAGACCGCGGTAATCGTCGAGGCCGACCGCGGGGAAGACTTTGGCTATGTGCATGCCATCGGCGAGCTGGCGGCCACCAGGTGCGGCGGTTGCGCGCACGGGTGCGGCACCGCCGAGCCGCCTCGCAAGATTCTGCGGCGGGCCACGCCTGACGACGAGCGCCGTGCGGGGGAGCTTCGCGTGCAGGACGAGGACGTGCGGCGCCGCGCGATGGAGAAGGTGAAGTCGCACGGCCTGGTGATGAAGCTGACCGACGCCGAGTGGCAGCACGACAAGCGGAAGCTCACGATCTATTTCACCGCCGACAAGCGAGTGGACTTCCGCACGCTCGTTCGCGACCTCGCGGCGACCTTCCGGGCCCGCATCGAGCTCAAGCAGATAGGCGTGCGCGACGAGGCGAAACGCCTGAGCGGAATCGGCCGCTGTGGCCGCGAGTACTGCTCGGCGAGCTGGCTCCCGGAGCTGCGTCCGGTCAATCTACAAATTGCCAAGGACCAGCGGCTCTCGCTCAACCCGTCCCAGATCTCCGGCGCGTGCGGGCGGCTGATGTGCTGCCTGCGATACGAGCACGAGTTCTACGTCTCCTCACGCAAGCGCTTCCCCAAGGAGGGCCGCACGCTGGCGACCACCCGCGGCGAGGAGCGCGTGCTGGCAACCGACATCTTCCGCGATCGCGTAACGCTGCAAGGCACCGATGGCGAAACGCGCATAGTGACTCTGGTCGATCTGAAGCGCGAGCTGGAGGGCCCCGACGAGCTGCCGGACGCGGCCGACGATGACGCGGCGATCATGGCCACGGTCGTGAGCGACGAGCTGATCACCGACGAGTACGTACCAGACGAGTATCTGCCTGACGAGACGGGCGGCAGTCCGGCTACCCGGCGGGAAGCGCCGGACGGCGGGGGAGACGCCGCCGAACGATCGCGGAGGCGCGGGCGGCGTGGCGGGCACCGCTCGCGTGGCGACAGGGACAACCGGCCGCGTGGCGACGACTCCGGCACCCCCTGACCTCCAGAACCTGGATTCCCACAAAAGCGGGAATCCCGGAAGAACCTCCCATACCCTCCATGCCCCGCTTTTTCCTGACGACGGCAATCGACTACGCGAACGGCGATCCGCATCTGGGACATGCGCTGGAAAAGATCGGCGCCGATGTCATCGCCCGCTATCATCGGATGCGCGGCAACGACGTGCACTTTCTGATGGGGATGGACGAGCACGGTCAGAAGGTGGCGCAGGCGGCGGCGGAACGCGGCATCGAGCCGCAGCAACAGGCCGATGAGATCGCCGAGCGGTTCCGCGCTCTCTGGGCGCGGCTCTCAGTGTCGTACGACCAGTTCATCCGGACCACCGACCGGGCTCACAAGGATGGCGTGCGTGCCTTCATCGAGCGGTGCCTTACGCGCAGCCCCCAGGACTTCTACGAGAAAAGCTACGAAGGGTGGTACTGCATAGGGTGCGAGCAGTTCAAGCGCGACGATGAGATAGAGGACGGCAAGTGCGTACTCCACCCCACCCGGACCCTCGACTGGGCAAATGAGCGCAACTGGTTCTTCCGCCTGTCGAACTATCAGGAATTCACCGAACGGCACTTCCGGGAGAATCCGCGCTTCCTCGAGCCCGCGAGCCGTCGCAACGAGATGCTCGGTCTGCTGGCGAGCGGCCTGGAGGACATCAGCATAACGCGGGCCCGGCTTTCATGGGCGATTCCCTTTCCGCGTAATACTTCCGATGGCGAGGTACAGGGGACGTGGGTCTGGTTCGATGCCCTCCCCAACTACCTGACCGCCACCGGTTTTCCGGCGGCGGGGTACGAGGAACGGTGGCCCGCGCAGCTGCACGTGATAGGCAAGGACATCACGCGGCTCCACGCCGTCATCTGGCCGGCGATGCTGGAGAGCGCGGGGCTGCCGCTGCCCGAACGGGTGTGGGCGCACGGTTTCGCCTACTTTCGCGGCGAGCGGTTCAGCAAGTCGGCCGGAGAGCGCCTCGACCTCGAGGAAGCGATAGGCCGCTTCGGCGCGGACGCGTTGCGCTACTTCCTGCTGCGCGAGGTTCCGTTCGACGGCGATGGAAACTTCAGCTGGGAGCGGTTCGAGGAGCGATACACCTCGGAGCTGGCGAACGCGCTGGGCAACCTTGCCAGCCGGGCCATCGCGATGATCGTCAAGTACTGCGATGGCGTCGTTCCGGCAGGGGCGCGCACGGAAGTGGATGAGTCCGATCTGCACGACCTGGA
>JBPCLX010000123.1:0-7081 GCA_051002815.1 Gemmatimonadaceae bacterium | reverse complement strand
ACATGCTCGTGTTCGAGCGCCACGTGGTGTTCTGCGGCGATACGACGGTCAACACCGATCCATCGGCCGAGCAGCTGGCGCAGGTGGGGTACGCCGCGTCCAGACTGGTTACGCGGCTGGGCATCACCCCACGAGTCGCCTTTCTATCGTTTTCCAACTTCGGTTCAGTGCGTCACCCCGAGGCTGAGAAGGCTGCACGGGCTGCAGAGCTGCTTCGCCAGCGCGACCCCACGCTGATGGTGGATGGCGAAATGCAGGCGGATACGGCGGTGGATGAATCCATCCTCCACGGCCGGTATCCGTTCAGCACCCTGACGGAATCGGCAAACGTGTTGATCTTCCCGAACTTGAGCGCGGGTAACATTGCGTACAAGTTACTGAATCACCTGGGGGGAGCGACGGCGATCGGACCGATCCTCGTCGGAATGCGGCATCCGGTGCACGTGCTGGAGCAGGGTGCAACAATCCAGGATATCGTAAACATGGCCGCCGTCGCAGTCGTGGACGCGCAGGGCCGGTCGTCTTCGACCGGATCCCGGCCCGTCGTCGAGGACGAGCGCGCCGCTACTTGAGGATACTTTCAGCGAATGGCGACCCAGACCAGCCCTCGCGCCGCGAGCGCATCGAAGCAGCACGAACGCAGTCTGTCGGAGCAGGGTCTGACCCCGACGGGAACGGTTCACTGGAATTTCGTGGCCTCAAAGCTGGTGGAGGCCGCTGCGCGGCGTGGCGAAGGCGAGCTGGCGGCGATGGGGCCGTTCGTCGCCGTCACCTCACCGCACACCGGCCGATCACCTAACGACAAGTTTGTCGTCGAGGACCCGTCCACCAGCGATGACATCTGGTGGGGCAAGGTGAACCGTCCCTTTCCCACCGAAGGGTTCGACCGTCTCCTCGCCGATGTGCAGCAGTACCTGAGCGGCCGAGACGAGCTGTTCGTCCAGGACCTGCATGCCGGCGCCGACCCCGCCCACCGGTTGAATGTGCGTTACGTGACACCTAACGCCTGGCACGCCAATTTCGTGCGAAACATGTTCATCCGGCCGGATTTCTCCGAGCTGCCTGGCTTCGTCCCCAGCTTCAGCGTCATGCACGCGCCGGAATTCCACGCCGATCCCGACAAGCATGGAACACGCTCCGGAACGTTCATCATTGTGAACTTCGCCAGGCGGATGATCCTGATCGGAGGCACGCGCTACGCCGGGGAGCTCAAGAAGGCGATTTTCTCGGTAATGAACTACAAGATGCCCAAGGAGGGCGTACTCTCCATGCACTGCTCGGCGAACATCGGAGCGCATGGGGACACGGCGCTGTTCTTCGGGCTGTCAGGCACCGGCAAGACGACTCTGTCGGCCGATCCGGAGCGCGGCCTGATCGGCGACGACGAGCATGGATGGTCCGAAGAAGGGGTCTTCAACTTCGAGGGCGGATGCTACGCCAAGGTGATCAACCTATCCGCCGAGAGCGAGCCGGACATCTACGCCACCACGCGGATGTTCGGGACGATCCTGGAAAACGTGGTGCTCGACCCTCATACCAGGGAGGTCGAGTTCACCGATCAGTCGATCACCGAGAACACCCGGGCGTCCTACCCCATCCACTACATCCGCAACCACGTCCCGAGCGGGCGCGGCGGCCACCCGAAAAACATCATTTTTCTCACCGCCGATGCATTCGGGGTTCTGCCGCCTATCGCGCGGCTCTCCCCGGAACAGGCGATGTACTACTTTCTCTCGGGATACACGGCGAAAGTGGCGGGAACGGAGCGTGGAGTTACTGAGCCGCAGGCTACCTTCTCCGCCTGCTTCGGCGCCGTGTTTCTCGCCTGGCCACCCACCAGGTACGCGGACATGCTGGGCGAAAAGCTGCGCAAGCACGATTCGCAGGTATGGCTGGTGAACACCGGCTGGACGGGAGGATCGTTCGGCGAGGGCAAGAGGATGAAACTTTCACACACGCGAGCGATGGTGCGGGCCGCACTCACTGGGGCGCTGGCCAGGGCGGACTACGAGACCGACCCGGTGTTCGGCCTGTCGATTCCCACACAAATCGAGTCCGTGCCTGACGAGGTGCTCAAGCCGCGCGGCACATGGAGCGACGGCGCCGCCTACGACACGCAGGCGAAGAAACTGGCCGACATGTTCCGCTCCAACTTCGAGCAGTTCGAGCAGCACGTCAGTGAGGCGGTGCTCAGGGCAGGGCCGCACGGCGCGGGGTGAGCGATGCGCGCCGCGCGACGCGGGTTGCAGCTCCCCTTGCGTGGCGTAAAGGACTCGGTTCGGCGAATAGCGCCGAACGGCATCGATCGAGCGGCGAGAAAAGCGCGATGAGGATCCCCGGCGGGTTTCTTCTTCCCCCCGCGTCGCGCGTCGCGCATCGCTCACCCCGCTACTGATGTCTCTCACCATCCGCGATCCGCTCTGGAACAACATCCGCGTAGACGCGTGGGCGGCGGAGCTCATCGATACGCGAGCCTTTCAGCGGCTTCGTTACGTACGCCAGCTCGGTCATGCGTTTCTGGTGTATCCCGGTGCCACCCACTCCCGATTCGAGCATGCGCTGGGCACATATCATCTCGCCCGGCGCACGCTCGCTCTGATCGGAGAGCGTCAGGAGCTCGGACCGGTTTCCTCCGCTACCTGCGACGTGCTGCAGGCGGCCGCATTGCTGCACGACATCGGCCACTATCCATTCTCCCACGCGCTTGAGGAGATCGGCGCGCTGGGTCATGAGCAGGCCGCACTCCCGCTGGTGCGGGAGGGGCCGGTGGCCGACACGCTGAGGTCACGGTTCGGCCCGACCGTGCCTGACGAGGTCCATGCGCTCATGTGCGGCGCCAGCGATAGTCCGCTGCAGGGACTCATCTCCGGATCTCTGGACCTCGACAAGATCGAGTATCTCAAGCGCGACGCCATGATGTGCGGCGTGCCCTACGGCGAAGTGGACGTCGACCGCCTGCTTCACGCCCTTGTGCTCGTCGCCGATCCCGAGACCGCACGACCCGTTATCGGGGTAGCCGAGAAGGGGCTGGCGGCTCTGGAATCGCTTCTGTTCGCGAAGTATCAGATGTACAGAAACGTCTACTGGCACCACGCCGTCCGCAGCGCGACGGCGATGTACAAGCGCCTCGTCGCCGATGCCTTGCGAGACGGCGGCATCGTTGCCGCCGAGCTGGTCAACCTGACCGACGAGGGCGTTCTTCACCGCCTCGAGTCGTCACCGCCGGCCCCGCTGCTCGTCGCACTTCGCGAGCGACGGCTGCACAAGCGTGTGCTCGATGTACCGGCGGCCGACCTCGACGAATCGTGGGGCGACTGGATAGCCAGCGATCACCCCCGCGTCGCCCGGCTCGAGAATACGATGGCCGCGGAGCTGGGGCTTGGCCTCGGTGAACTGCTCGTCGATTTTCCGGCCAAGCCCCAGATGCTGGGACTGGACATTCCCGTGCGCACTCGCGATGGCACCGTCAGGCGCCTGACGACGGAGGGATGGGCGGCAACGATCAACCTCCCCATGCTGTCCGCTCAGCTCTACCGTTCTGCCCGGCATCTCCGCGTATTCGTCGCCCGCCCTGTTGAGGTGAAGGAAACGGAGCTGGTAGCGAGGATCGCAGGGGGGTGAAGCAGGAAATAGGAAATAGGAAGTAGGAAATAGGAACTGAGGAATGGAAATGGGAAACGGGCCTTCATCCATTTCTCACGGTCGGGGCGGCGCCGACTCGGGTGGCGTGCCTGACGCCGCTTGCCCGCGCGCGCTGGCGAGCTTGCGCGCAATTCCTCGGTAGAACTTCGCATCCTCCGCCCTGCCCTGCTCCTCGAGCGACATTGCCGCGAGTTCGAGGGCGTATAGGATGTTGCCGAGGTACAGCTCCGACAGCGAGGCTACGGTGTCCATCTAAACGACAAGACCAGTTGACAAAGACGATCCGATGATACGCTTTCCCATTTCCCATTTCCCATTTCCCATTTCCCATTTCCCGCTTTTAGCCCGATCCGTATTCGCCGCTTCCGCTCTCATCCACCGTCAGCACGTGCACGACAATGGCGGTGATGTTGTCCAACCCGCCGCGCCCATTCGCTTCGGCTATCAGCGCCTCGACCACCCGCTGCGGAGTAGCGCGTGAAGAGAGCAGTCGGAACAGGCGGCGATCGTCGACCATTCCCGTCAAGCCATCGGTCGCGAGCAGGAAGACATCCCCATCCCTCACATCACCGACCAGCGTGTCCGGTTTCACTTCCGAGGCCGAACCCACGCAACGCGTGATCACGTTGCTGTACGGATGGTAGCGAGCCTGCTCCGGCGTCAACACGCCGGCGTCGACCTGCTCCTGCACGTACGAATGGTCCTTGGTGAGTTGCTTGAGCTCACCGTCGCGCAGCAAATACACGCGAGAATCGCCGACCTGGCCGATGAAGTACCGGCCATCCTTGAGAATGAGGGCCGATACGGTGGTCCCCATTCCGTGCTTCTCGGTCTCGTCGATTGTGCGCTCGTGTATGTTCTTGTTGGCAAGGCGGAGCGCATCACCGATCCGCGCCTGACGCTCGCGGTCGCCTTCATCCGGGATCGTCGCGAGCTCTCGCGTGAGCAACTCCACCGCCATCTCGCTGGCCACTTCACCGGCGGCATGGCCCCCCATGCCGTCCGCCACGATGAAAAGTCCGCGGTTGGCATTTACATCGAAGCGGAAGTTGTCTTCGTTCCCGGACCGGATCATCCCCGTATCCGTTCGCGCGGCGACAAGAAGCTGCACAGAGTCGAGTGCTAGTGTGAGAGCCCGGGGCCGGGCTGGCAGAAGCTATCCGCCCCCCATGACGGGTGCAAGTTGATCAGCGTGCCATCTCCGGACGCAGCGACCCCGCCGCAAGTCCGGCCTGCAGACGGTAAAGTCGTTCGTACAGCCCGCCGCGAGCCAGCAGCGTACGGTGAGTGCCCCGTTCGCGTACCTGGCCGTGGTGCAGGACGATGATCTCGTCTGCCTCGAGGATCGTGCTCAAGCGGTGAGCCACCGCGATCGTCGTTCGTCCACGCATCAACTCCTTGATCGCTCGCTGGATCTCCGCCTCGATTTCGCTGTCCACCGCACTCGTAGCCTCGTCGAGCAGGAGCAGAGCCGGCTCGGCCGCAATCGCTCGCGCAAAGGAGAGCAGCTGCCGCTCGCCTACACTCACCGATGCGCCACGCTCGGCCAACACGTGTCCATAGCGCCCAGGAAGCCGATCGATAACCCGATCGGCGCCCACCCGCGCCGCCGCTGCGGCCACCGCCTGATCGCTGAGCGCGTGCGAGAGGCGAATGTTCGAGGAAACGTCGCCCGCGAAGAGAAAGATATCCTGCTGCACGTAGCCGATCGCCGCCCTGAGCTCGTCCAGCGGCAACTCCCGGATATCGGTTCCATCGAGGGTGATACGTCCTCGCTGCGGGTCATAGAAGCGCAGAATGAGATTGATGATCGTCGTCTTGCCGGCTCCGGTGTGGCCGACCAGTGCGATCGTCTCCCCCGGTCGCGCGGTGAACGACACCCCTCGCAGCACCCACTCCGGATCGGCCGGAGCGTCAGCGTTGCGCGCCAGGTGCGCAAGATCGTACGCAAACCATACATCCTCGAACTCGATCGTCACCCCGCGCGCGCTCACCCGCGGCGTGGCAGCGGCGGTGCGCTTCACCTGCTGGGCAGCCGGCGTGTCGAGCAGCAGGAAGATGCGTTCCGCGCTGGCCATCGCCGCCTGCAGAATGTTGTACTTCTCGGCCAGATCCTGCAGCGGCTGGAAGAACCGCCTGACGAACTGTAGAAAGGCAGCAAGCGTACCGATCGTCGCGACTTCCATCTCCACACCGCGCGCGCCGGCGACGATCAGGCTCGCCAGCGCCACCGACGTGAGAATCTCGATCGCGGGAAAGTACAGCGCGTAAATACGAATCGACCGCAGGTGTGCATCGAGATGCTCGCGGTTGGCGCGGTCGAACACGCGCGCCTCGTGCGCTTCACGCCCGAACAGCTGCACGATGCGGACTCCCGCCAGGCGCTCCTGCAGCACGGCGTTGATGCGCGCGAGGCGCGTCCGGATGTCCCGATAGGCATCGCGAACCCGCGTCTGAAACAGCCGTGAAACGCCGAACACGAACGGAATCACGATGAACGCCGCCACCGCGAGCTGCCAATCCATCGACAGCATCACGGCGCTGATGGCGAGCAGCGTGAACACATCGCCCAGGCCGGCGACCACGCCGGCGGTGAACAACTCGTTCAGAGCCTCCACGTCGGACGTGACGCGCGTTATCAACCGCCCAACTGGATTGCGGTCGAAGAACGGAATCGGCGAACGCTGGAGGTGCGCAAATATCTGCAGCCGCAGGTCGCGCATCACGCGCTGGCCCAGGACGCTGGTGAGAAGCGTTTCGAGGTATGTAAAGCCGAACTGCCCGATCAACGCCGCCACGAACAGCAGCGTCGCTTTGACGATCATCCCCACGTCGCCGGCCGGAATGGCGACGTCGATCACGCGCTTGGTGAGCAGCGGGCCTGCAAGCTGCAGCAGCGCGCTTCCGATCAGTGCGGCAAGCGCTCCTGCTACGAGCCCTCGATAGGGCGAGACATAGCGAAGCAGTCGGCGCATGAGGCGCGCATCGTACGCTTTTCCGAGTGCTTCCTCTTCGTGCGGGGCGGCGGTCGACATCATTCGGCTGGAATGCTACGTTGGCGTACAAGATGGGTCAACGAAGGCGCTGGATGCGCCGAATCGTCTCTTGAACAACGCTCATCAGTGTGCAATCGATCCGAGGAACCAGGAGTTGAACCTCAGGAGACATCGCAGTGCTCTCCGCTGAAATGACTTTACAATCTGCCGCGGCGTTTTGACGTGCCTCTCTGGCTCTACTGGATTCTCCTCGGCCTCCTGGCGGGAACGCTGGCGAAGTATCTCGTTCCCGGCCGCGACCCCGCGGGTTGCATCATCACCGTCCTGCTCGGCGTGATTGGAGCGTTCGTGGGCGGCCTGGTCGGCACAGCGCTAGGCTGGGGGACCATCACCACCGGAACTCTCAACCTGCGCTCGATCGCCATCGCCACGTTCGGGGCGAT
>JBPCLX010000122.1:0-5031 GCA_051002815.1 Gemmatimonadaceae bacterium | reverse complement strand
CCGTCGGCCACGATCACCTGGCCGGCGTGCAGCGAGTTGCCGATACCCACGCCGCCGCCGTGATGAAATGAAACCCACGACGCGCCGCTGGCCACGTTCAGCAGGGCATTCAGGATCGGCCAATCGGCTATCGCGTCGGAGCCGTCCTTCATCGCCTCGGTTTCCCGGAACGGCGACGCCACGCTGCCTGTGTCGAGATGATCGCGGCCGATCACTATCGGAGCCGAGAGCTCGCCGCTGGCCACCAGGTCGTTGAGCGCAACGCCGAACCGCGCGCGCTCGCCCTGGCCTAACCAGCAGATGCGCGCCGGCAGCCCCTGGAAGCGCACCCGCTCGCGCGCCAGCGTAATCCATCGCCTCAGGTGCTTGTCGTGAGGAAAGAGCTCGAGCACCAGTTCGTCGGTGCGGTAAATGTCGGCCGGGTCGCCTGACAACGCGACCCAGCGGAACGGTCCCTTTCCCTCGCAGAAGAGCGGGCGCACGTACTCCGGAACGAAGCCGGGGAAGTCGAACGCGTTACTCACCCCGGCGTCCAGCGCCACGGTGCGGATGTTGTTCCCGTAGTCGAACGTGATGGCACCACGACGCTGCATCTCCAGCATGGCGCGCACGTGCTCGACGATCGACCCGGTGGACCGCCGCACGTATTCGTCAGGGTCCCGCGTTCGCAGGGCCGCCGCTTCGCTCAGCGACAGGCCGGCCGGTATGTAGCCGTTGAGGGTGTCGTGCGCGCTCGTCTGGTCGGTGAGCACATCCGGGGTTACGCCGCGCCGCACCAGTTCGGGCAGCACCTCGGCGGCGTTCCCGACAAGCCCCACCGACAGCGCCCGTTTCTCCGCGCGGGCGTCGTCGACCCATCCTAACGCTTCATCGAGTCGGTCCGTCAGGCGGTCGCAGTAGCCGGTCTCCAGTCTTTTTTCGATCCGGGATCGGTCGACGTCGACGCCGAGCAACACGCCGCCGGCCATCGTCGCCGCCAGCGGCTGGGCTCCTCCCATGCCGCCGAGTCCGGCCGTGAGCACGAATCGGCCCGCCAGCGACCCGCCGAAATGCGCCCGCGCCACCGCGCCGAACGTCTCGTAGGTGCCCTGCAGAATTCCCTGGCTCCCGATGTAGATCCATGAGCCAGCCGTCATCTGCCCGTACATCGTCAGGCCGGCCCGCTCCAGCGCGCGGAAGTGATCCCACGTGGCCCACCGCCCCACCAGGTTGCTGTTGGCGATCAGCACCCGCGGGGCCGCGGCATGCGTGCGGAAGACCGCCACCGGCTTGCCGCTCTGCACGAGCAGCGTTTCATCGTGCTCCAGTACGCGCAGTTCCGCGATGATGGCGTCGTAGCACGCCCAGTTCCGCGCCGCCTTACCGGTTCCGCCGTACACGACGAGCTCCTCGGGGCGCTCGGCGACTTCTGGATCGAGATTGTTCATCAGCATCCGCAACGCCGCTTCCTGCTGCCACCCTTTGCATTGCAGGGTGCTGCCGCGCGGTGCGCGGATCGCGTCACGCGGTGGAGCGGCGTCAGGCGGCGGGTGCTTCGCAGAAGGGGCAGTCATCGACTGTCCCTCCGATTCCCGATCTCAGATTCCCCATTCCCGACCCCCCCCCCCAGCGCCGCCGGCTCGAATACCCCGTCCGCCACCGCGCCGGCCAACCGGACAATGTCGTCGTGCAGCACGCGATCACGCCCCAGCGGAGCTACCAACCCACGCACCGCTTTCTGTGCAGCCCTGGCGCCAATGCCGGCGGTGATCGGAGCGCGATAGTCCAGCGCCTGCGCTCCGCACATGAGCTCGATGCCGATGATGTGTTGCACGTTGCGGACGATGCGCCGGACCTTCCACGCCGCGCCCATCGCCATCGGCACCACGTCCTCCTTGTTGCCATCTGTCGGTATGGTGTCCACACTCGCCGGATGCGCCAGCATCTTGCACTCGCTGGCCAGCGACGCCGCGGTCACTTGCGCCATCATGAACCCGGAGTTGACGCCGGCCTCGGTGGTCAGGAACGGCGGCAATCCCTGGTTGAAGTCCGGGTGTACCAGCCTGTCGATCCGCCGCTCGGCGATCGTCGCCAGGTTAGTCAGGGCGATCGCCATCACGTCCAGTGCCAGCGCCACCGCCTGACCATGAAAGTTGCCACCACTCAGCAGCTCCCCCGACTCGAACACCAGTGGGTTGTCGGTCGCCGCGTTCAGCTCGCGCCTCACGAGTGACTCGACGAACCGGAGCGCATCGAGCGCGGGCCCGTGGACCTGCGGCATGCAGCGAAGGCTGTACGCATCCTGGACCCGCGGATCGTTGTCGAGGTGGGAATCGCGGATCTGACTGTCGGCCAATAGCGCACGCAGCAACGCGGCCGATTCCGCCTGCCCCACCTGGCCGCGCACCTCCTGGATGCGGGCGTCGAAGGCGACCGGCGTGCCGAGCAGACCTTCGAGCGACATCGCGCCAGCCACGTGAGCAGTTCGCCAGAGTCGCAAGGCATCGGAGAGCGCAATCGCAGCGACCGCGGTGTGCGCCTGCGTTCCGTTGATCAGGCAGAGCCCCTCTTTGGGCTCGAGTACCGCCGGCTCCAACCCTGCGGCCGACAGCATGGCCCGTGCGTCGCCACGCTCCGCGTCCTTCAGCAGCTCGCCCTCGCCTATCAACGCAAGCGCCAGATGGGCGAGCGGCGCCAGATCGCCGCTGGCACCCACGCTTCCCTGCTCAGGCACCGGCGGATAGAGCCCCGAGTTGAGCATGGCGGCGAGCAGATCGATGAGCACGGCGCGAGCGCCCGAGTACCCCTTGGCGATGACGTTGGCGCGCAGCAGCATCATCGCACGCACCTCTCGCTCGGGCAGCAGGTCGCCGACCCCGGCCGCGTGCGAGCGCACCAGGTTCACCTGGAGTTCGGCGAGCTTGCCGTGGGGAATGGCGATCTCGGACAGCTTTCCAAACCCCGTCGTCACCCCATAGACCACGGCGTTCCGCTCGATCACGGCGTCCACCACCGCCCGCGCCCGCGCCACCCGTTGCCTTGCCCCCGGCGCCAACCCGACCTCGGCGCGCTCGACAGCCACGTCCCACACCTGTTCGAGTGTGAGTGAGTTGCCGTCGAGGAGGATCTTTGAAGGCACGGGAAACGGAAAAAGGGAAAGGGGAAACGTAACCAGAACCGAAGGTAACGTTTCCCCGTTCCCATTTCCCGTTTCCCGCTTTCGCCTACCTCCCCCTTTTCAGCTCCGGATTGCCGGGATCGCTCTGGTATGCCCAATCCAGAATCACGTAATCGGAGTTGAAGTGGGTGACCCGAACCGCGCCGTACTGGAGTGCACCGTTCAACTGAGTCTCAAAGACATAGGCGAAGCCGGGAAGCGCCTCGATCGCGCCTGACGAATATCCACCCAGCGGCGCGATGTCGATCGATGTGAGATCGGTGACGACGCTGTTCCCGTAGAGCGCCACGCGGGTCCCGGCGCGCACCGGTTGGAGCCAGACCGACCCGTCGCTGCGCCGCTCGACGCGGAAGTCCAGATCGGTGCGGTCACCGGCCATGACTACCCCGAAGGCATCGGAGCTCGGCAGATAGAACCGGAATCCACTGGTGGAGAGCCGCGAGTGCATCGTGGTCACCACCACATTGCGCGCGTCATAGCGCGGGGTGTCGCTTCGCGGCGAGGTCCACACGCTCTCATGCCCGTCGACGGAGATGGTGCTGACGGTAAAGCAGCGTGGCGCACCGTTGGCAACTCCGGTCACCAGGAAGTCCTCCGACACCGTGCTCCCCTCGAGCACCCAGTTCTGCGCGCTGCACAGATTGGCATCGAGATCGTAGGTGGTCGAGTAGATGCGATAATAGGAGAACAGCGAAGGGTTCGCTGTGCGAGCGTTCCCCGCCCAGGCGAGCTGCACCGCGCGGTCCAGCGAGATCGAGGTCAGACCGTTAGGTGCGGGAAGCCGATTCCGCTCATCGACTGTGATGGTGTTGGAGGGACGGCTCTCCGAGCCGAAATCATCCTCGGACACGACGTAGTACTGCAGGTGCGGAATGCCGGTATCGTGGAAAGATCCCGAGGTCGTCGCCGCCCGGCGGCTCCAGGAGGAACCGGTAGAGCCTCGCGAGTAGACAACGAAACTGCCGATCCGCTCGTCGCCGGGATCAGTCCACCGAAGGAGAATGCCATCCGGGAAATCCGGATCGCCGCTGGGAAGCAGCTCGTAGGTCAGATTGCTCGGCGCCCCCAACTCATCGGGGTCGGGTCCGATCCCATTGTCGTACCGTGTACACGCAGCCACGGCAGCGACTGCGGCGAGAATTACGATTGTGTTGCGCATGGTGGCTCCGCGAGAGATGTCACCACCCACGCAACGCAGCAGCCGGACCGCGAGCGCCGGCCGAGCTAATACATTGAGACGCAAGCAGTTACGATTCCCGGAATTCGCTCGCTGTCCTCCTTCGCGGACAGGGTGTCGTTCTCCTTGCTGGACGGGACAACCAGGAATTAGGAAATAGGAAATAGGAATTAGGGATGCTCAGCTTGAGCAGCAGCTCAACAAATACCCACGCCTTTTCAAAAACAGCCAGACACGCGATGTCCTGAACAAACCCACGGCATGCTGCACCCCAACCCTCCGCCTTCGAGATCAATCCGCAGGATCCGTAGTTTCCGCAGTATCCGTTCAAACCATGAGCGTTAGTGCCAGCTAAGATCGTAAGCCTGGATAGGCGATATGTTCACCCTCAACCCTCAACCCTCGCCCCTCGATCATCCCCCAGGCCGATACGTCCGCCGGTTGTAATCGAACCGGATGTCCGACGCCGCCTTGAGCGCTATGAAGAAGTTGAACTGGAAGTTGCCGTTAGGCGCCTGGGTGAAAGCGAAGATCGCGCGCCAGTCGTGGAGGTCGCGCTGGAGGGAGACGGTGTGGTCGGCGAACTCCGCGCGCTCGAAATCGTAGCCGGTGCCCCACTGCACCCCCCACTGAGGCGAGATCTTGAACGTGAAGTTGCCGCGCAGGGTGGACGTCGGAGGGAACTGGGTGATCACGC
>JBPCLX010000121.1:0-3119 GCA_051002815.1 Gemmatimonadaceae bacterium | reverse complement strand
GGCGGAAAGGCGACGCGGATCTCCGAGGGGATGGCGTTCGATGGGCAGCCCCGTTATTCGCCCGACGGGAACAGGATCGTGTTCGTGAGCGATCGCAGCGGATCGGACAACCTGTGGGTCATGGATGCCGACGGCAGGAATGCGAGAGCGATCACGAAAATGGAGAAACGGCAGTTCGTTTCTCCGGAGTGGACGCCCGACGGCAAATACATCGTCGTCTCGCGCAACAACTCCATGTTCGCGCCGCTGTACGACCTGTATCTCTATCACGTGGATGGCGGGAGCGGCATCAAGATGACGGGCGCGCCAAGCGGTGGCAGCGGCCCGCCCGCTCAGGGACCGCCGGGTGGTGGCGGCCCGAACAATTACGTGGGCGCGGCGTTCGGGAACGACCCGCGATACGTGTACACGGCGGCGCGCCAGGGAACCGGCGGTTACAACCAGACATCGCTCGGCTGGCAGGTAGCGGTCTACGATCGCGAAACCGGCCAGCTCCACCAGCGGACCTCTTCGTTAGGTAGCGGAATGCGGCCGGTGGTGAGCCCCGATGGACGATGGCTCGTTTACGCCACGCGCGATGTCAGCGTGACATCACTCCGCGTGCGCGATCTGGAAACGGGGGACGAGCGATGGCTGGCGCGCGACGTGCAGCGCGACGACCAGGAATCCCGGTTCGTGCGCGATCTGATGCCGGGCATGAGCTTCACTGCCGATAGCCGGAACCTGCTGACCGCGCACCACGGCAAGATCTGGCGAATAGCCATCGCAAATGGTCAGGCGACGGAGATCCCGTTCGAGGCCGATCTTGCCATCGAAATGGGGCCGCTCGTCAGCTCGGCGATGCTGTACAACGATTCCTCGCTCGTCGTGAGCCAGGTGCGCAACCCCCGGCCGAGCCCGGACGGCAGGAGGATGACGTTCACCGCGCTCGACAAGCTGTGGGTGATGGATCTGCCCAACGGCACTCCGCGCCGCCTGACGAACAGCGCCCAGGGGATCGGCGAGCACGATCCGGCCTGGTCGCCGGACGGACGGCACATTGCTTATGTGACCTGGACGGAGGAGGGAGGACGGCTCCAGCGGGTGCGCAGCGATGGCCGCGGCGCGGCGGAGCCGCTCACTCAGCGCGCTGCGTTCTACGAAAAGCCGGTGTATTCGCCGACAGGCTCACGCATCGTCGTCAAGCGTGGTCCGCGCCTTCCCCGGATCGAGGAACAGGGCGGCGCCGGCGGCATGGAGCTGGTCTGGCTGCCCGCGTCAGGCGGTGAGGCCCGGGTAATCGTGCCGCTGAGCCGCAATGGTCAGGCCCACTTCGCCGATGATACCACGCGGGTGTATCTGTACGACTCGCGGGACGGGCTCATGTCGATGCGCTACGACGGCACGGATCGCAAGTCGCACGTAAAGGTCACCGGCTACGTCGATGCTCGACAGGCGTCACCACGACCCACACCCGCCGACGAAGTGCTGATCTCGCCGACCGGGGACCGCGTACTGGTGCAGGCCGACAATCACGTTTACGTAGTGCCGCTTCCGATGATCGGCGGCGAAACGCCGTCGGTATCGGTGGCCAACCCGGCCAACTCAGAGGTCCCCGTACGCAAGCTGTCGCGCGTGGGCGGCGAGTTCATCGGTTGGAATCGCGACGGTCAGGGCGTGCATTACGCGCTCGGCCGCACCGTATTCCTCTACGACCTGCCCAGAGCGGATTCGCTGATCCGGGATTCGACGGCGCGCGCCGACTCGATCGCGCGGCAACGCGGCGACTCAGCCGCTACGGATACGGTCACCCCGATGCGGGTTGCCGACGCCGACTCGGCGAAGGCGGATTCGGCCAAACCGGTGTACGAGCCGCAGCGGATCGACGTCGAGATTCGTGTAACCAAGGACCGCCCCAGCGGTGTGGTCGCCCTCCGCGGCGCACGCATCATCACGATGAAGGGCGATGAGGTGATCGAGAACGGCGACATTGTCGTCACCGGCAATCGCATAACGGCGGTAGGGGCGCGGGGAGCGATAACGATTCCGGCAGGCGCGCACGAGGTGGACGTCAGCGGTACTACCGTAATGCCCGGTTGGATCGACGTCCACGCGCACATCTGGCCCGCGTTCGGTGTGCACCGAACACAGGTGTGGGAGTACGCTGCCAACCTGGCGTACGGAGTTACCGCCACGCGCGATCCACAGACGGCGACGACGGATGTGCTTTCCTACGGTGACATGGTGGAGACCGGGGAGCTGGTCGGTCCGCGCATTTTCTCCACCGGCCCCGGCGTGTTCTGGTCCGATGACATAAAAAGTCTCAAGGATGCGAAGGATGTGCTGCGCCGCTACACCGAGCACTATCACACGCACACCATCAAGCAGTACATGGTAGGCGATCGCAAAGTGCGTCAATGGGTCATCATGGCGTCCAAGGAACTGGGGCTGACGCCGACTCTCGAGGGCGGGCTCGACTTCCGCAAGAACCTGACGGAAGCGATCGACGGTTACGCTGGTACCGAGCATTCCTTTCCGATCGCGCCGCTGTACGAGGACGTGATCAAGGTGCTGGCCGAGAGCGGTATCACCTACACCCCGACGCTTCTCGTGCAGTATGGCGGTCCGTGGACGGAGAACTACTGGTACCAACGCCATGACATCACCGCCGATGAGAAGCTCAAGCGGTTCGTTCCGCCCAACGAGCTCCTGTCGCGCGGTCTGCGTCGTCCCGGATGGTGGCACGAGAACCAGTATTCCTTCGCCCTGCTCGCGGAACAGGCGAAGAAGCTGGTGGATGCCGGTGGAAAAGTGGGACTCGGCAGCCACGGGCAGCTCCAGGGGCTCGGCGTTCACTGGGAGCTGTGGACCATCGCGTCAGGCGGAATGAAGCCAATGGACGTGCTGCGCGTGGGCACCATCTTCGGCGCCGAAGCCATTGGCCTTGACCAGCACATGGGAACGCTCGAAGGCGGCAAGCTGGCCGATCTGCAGGTTCTGAATGCAAACCCGCTCGACGACATTCGCAACACGACATCGATCCGCTATGTGATGAAGAACGGACGCCTCTACGATGCTGGCACGCTCGCGGAAATCTGGCCGCGTCAGCGACCGGCACCGCGATTCTGGTGGGAGGATGA
>JBPCLX010000120.1:0-3756 GCA_051002815.1 Gemmatimonadaceae bacterium | reverse complement strand
CGCCTCACGCGGCTACGTGGACGACATCATCGATCCTCGCGACACCCGCCCCCGTTTGATCGACGCGCTCGACACCCTGCGCACCAAACGGGACCGCAATCCGGCGAAAAAGCATGGGAATATTCCGCTGTAGGGCAGGCATCGAGTCGAAATGAGAAATGCGAGTTGCGAGAGGTCTCGGGGTCGAGTTCCCGATCCTCACCCGTCGCGGGTACAGCGCGCCGGGAGTGTTTCGCACTTCGCGCTTTGTTCGCCTCTCGCATTTCACATCTCGCATCTCGGTTTTCGTATCTCGCATCTCAGTTCATGTTCCGTCGCATTCTGATCGCCAACCGCGGCGAGATTGCGCTGCGTGTTGTGCGCGCCTGCCAGGAGTTGAGCGTGCAGTCCGTAGCCGTGTACAGCGATGCCGATGCGCAGGCGCCGCACGTTCGTGAGGCGGACTACGCCGTGCGGCTCGGGCCTGCACCGTCGCGCGAGAGCTACCTGCGCGGGGATCTGATAATCGAAGCGGCGCGTCGCACTGGTGCGGAAGCGATTCATCCCGGCTATGGGTTTCTCGCCGAGCGAGAGACGTTCGCGAGAGCGGTCCGGGATGCAGGGCTGGTATTCATCGGTCCGCCGGCCGAAGCGATCGCCGCGATGGGCAGCAAGACAGACGCGCGGACACTAGCCGTCGCGGCGGGCGTGCCGGTCGTTCCGGGGACCACCACGGCGGTACGTGATGCCGGGGAAGCATCGGCGGTCGCCAGCGAGTTCGGCTATCCGGTTCTTCTCAAGGCGGCAGCGGGGGGGGGCGGGAAGGGAATGCGCGTGGTGCACGAGCAGAGCGAGCTCGCTTCGGCCCTCGATGCCGCGCGTCGTGAGGCGCGGAATGCCTTTGGCGATGATGCCGTGTACATCGAGAAGTTCATCGCCGGGCCGCGTCACGTGGAAGTGCAGATTCTCGGCGATTCCCATGGGACGATGCTCTGGTTGGGCGAGCGGGAATGCTCGGTGCAGCGGCGGCACCAGAAGATGATCGAGGAGGCGCCAAGCGTCGCCGTCACACCCGAACTGCGCCGCCGGATGGGAGAGACCGCGGTGCGCGCCGCGCGGGCCGCGGGCTATGTGAACGCCGGGACCTGCGAGTTCCTGCTCGATGCAGAAGGCCAGTTCTATTTCCTCGAGATGAATACCCGGCTTCAGGTCGAGCATCCGGTAACGGAGCTCACGACCGGTATCGATCTCGTACAGTGGCAGCTTCGGATAGCCGCCGGCGAAAAGCTGCCCTTTCGCCAGGACGAGATCGAGCCACGGGGATGGGCGATGGAATGCCGCATCACCAGCGAGAGTGCGGCCAGTGGGTTCCTGCCGGCAACCGGCCGTATAAGCTACCTGCGGCTGCCTGGCGGCCCCGGCGTCCGGTGGGATGGCGGCATCGGCATCGGCAGCGAGGTGACGCTGCACTACGATCCCTTGCTCGGCAAGTTGATAGTCTGGGCGCCGACGCGAGCCGAGGCAGTCGCCCGGATGCACCGGGCGTTGCTCGAGCTCACCATCGAGGGAGTCGACACGTCGCGCGATTTTCACCTTCGCGTAATGGAGGACGACGAGTTCCGGCGCGGCGCGATCGACATTCAGTGGCTGGAGCGCCGCCTTCCCTCGCTCCTCTCGCAGGGGCCGCCTGACGCGGGTGTGCGCGCCGCCGCTATCGCCGCCGTGTTGCTCGCCGAGCGCGACCGAACGAGTCCCCCAGTCATACCACGCACGCCGATCAATCGTCGCCCGCCTGTCGAGCCCTGGACCATCGCTGCCAGAACGGAGGGCATGCGATGATCACTACGGCGGGAAACGGGAAACGAAGAATGGGAAACCGAGAGTATTGATCCCGTGATCGCTGATCTCGACATCACTGCGATCGCGGCCGGGGGCGCTGGCGTGGCGCGACACGAGGGGCTCGTCGTTTTCGTGCCTCGCACGGCACCCGGAGATCGTGTGCGGGCGGAGATCGTGCCCAAGGGGCGGTTCGCGCAAGGCCGCCTTCGCGAGGTTACAAGGGCATCTCCAAAACGCATTCGTCCGCCGTGCACGCACTACGAGCGCGACCGTTGCGGCGGATGTCAGTTGCAGCATCTCACCTACGATGCTCAACGCGAGGCAAAGGGCCTGATCGTGCGCGATGCACTCCTGCGGATCGGCAACCGCGGCGTCGAGGTGCCTTACGTACATGCCAGCCCGCGAGAATGGCGCTATCGCAACAAACTCACTCTTGCACTGCGCCGCTCGGGCGAGACGTGGATTGCCGGGCTGCATCCCTACGACGCGCCGGGCCGCATCTTCCCGCTCGAGGAGTGCCCGATTACCGAGGACGCGGTAGTGGCCTTGTGGCATGCGATCATGGCAGCAAGCCGCTGGCTGCCTCACGAGTCGGAGCTTCGGGGCGCCGTACGCATCAGTGACGCCGGAACCTCGTTCGTGCTGGAGGGAGGCCGCCGGTGGGCGCACCACGCGCAATTCTTTGCGGCGGTGTCGGAGCTGGGCACCCTCTGGTGGATTCCGCGAGGCGAGGAGCGAAGGCTCATGCAATCGCGCGGCGATTTCGGCCCGACTCCCGCATTCGCCCAGGTCAATCCGGGAGTTGCCGACAAGCTGCGCGACTACGTAATCGAGCGGGTGATGGCTCACAGACCGGCGTCGGTGATCGAAGCCTATGCCGGAGAAGGCGAGCTCGCCGTGGCACTTCATGCTCGCGGCGTGGAGGTCACGACGATCGAGATCGATGGCGAATCCGTCGAACGGACTCGCGCCAGTCTCCCGGCGGGTACGCGCGTAATGAAAGGTCGCGTCGAAGAGCAGCTACACTCGGCGCTACCCGCCGACGCGGTGATCCTGAACCCGCCGCGTAACGGACTTCACCAACGGGTAACGGACCTGTTGTCGACTGCATTACTCGGTGGGGAGTCCCGCCCGCATCCCGCGTCGCGCGCCCCGCACCCCGCGCTGTTCTACATTTCCTGCGACGCGGCGACACTCTCCCGCGACCTGCGCCGCCTGCCTAACTACCAGATTGCCTCGCTGGTGGCGTTCGACATGTTCCCCCAGACCGCGCATGTGGAGACGGTTTGCGAGCTGGTACCCGGTCAAGGCATTTAGGAGGCAGCACGCTCAGATGAGACCACCCGCATCCCGCGTCGCATGTCCCGCATCCCGCGTCGCGCGTCCCGCGTCCCGCGTTACATGTCCCGCATCCCGCGCCCAATGAGATACATAGTCACCGTGAACGGCGCCCGCCTGACTGTCGAGCGTGAGGACGACCGCGTGACCCTGGACGGCAGTAGCGCGCAGACCTCTCTCGACGAGGTCGCCGGCACGCCCCTTCGCCTCGTGACGGTGGGCGACCGGGTGCACAGGGTTATCGTTCGCCAGCGAGCTGGTCGCGGAGTGTACCAGCTCTGGCTCGACGGACACGTCTACGATGTGGAGGCGCTCGACGAGCGTGCGAGAGCCATCAGCGACCTCTCCGCCGCCGCGGCCGGCCCCAGCGGCCCTGCGCCCCTCGTCGCGCCAATGCCGGGACTGATAGTCCGGATAACGGTCGCGGAAGGCGAAAAGGTACGAACGGGTCAGGGGATGATCGTCATGGAGGCGATGAAGATGGAGAACGAGCTGAGGGCCGCCGGCAGTGGAACCGTGAAGCGCATAACGGTCTCTGAGGGCAACGCCGTGGAAAAAGGTACGGTCCTGATCGAGCTCGAATAGCGGGTTTGCATTTCC
>JBPCLX010000119.1:0-4021 GCA_051002815.1 Gemmatimonadaceae bacterium | reverse complement strand
TCCCACATCGCCGTCGTCGGCGCGAGGGTGATCACGTACAGGATGAACACGCCGAGCGCGGTCAGCGCCGCTGCCAGATATGACGGGCGATAGTCGAGATCGGTGTGTCGAGGCGGTGGCATAGAGGGCTGAATCTAACGCCGCGAACGGCTAGTGGCGGAACTGACGCTTGCCGGTGAACACCATTGCAATCCCTCGCTCGTTGGCCGCGGCGATCACTTCCGCGTCTCGCACCGAGCCCCCGGGTTGCACGATGGACGTTATCCCCGCCTCTGCCGCCTGATCGACGCCATCTCTGAAAGGGAAGAACGCGTCGGAGCCGAGTGCCGAGCCTTTCGTCTCATGGCCAACCTGTCGCGCCTTGTGGACCGCGACGAAAGCCGCGTCGACGCGGGACATCTGGCCCGCTCCAATGCCGATCGTTGCCCCTGCGCGCGCCAGAACTATCGCGTTCGATTTGACGCTGCCCACCGCACACCAGGCAAAGCGAAGATCGGAATCCTCCTCGGCGGTCGGCTCCCGGCTGCTCACGACTTCCCACTTGCTGCTCGCTGGTGACGTCGGCGGATCCTGGAGCAGGATACCTCCGCGCACACGCTTGAAGTCGAGGGCGCCGGGAATCCAGCGCGCGGTCCCTTCGAGCACGCGAAGGTTCTTCTTGCGTCCGAGAATCTCCACTGCCGCTTCGTTGAAGGCCGGCGCGACGATGCACTCGACGAACAGACTCGAAATCGCTTCCGCGGCCAGCTCATCTACCGGCACGTTTAAGGAAATGACGGAGCCGAACGCGGAAACCGGATCACAGGCGAGCGCCTTACGATACACCTCGAGTGCGGTCTGCCCAACGGCAAGTCCGCATGGCGTCGTGTGCTTGACTATGGCGCAGCAGGTCTTCCCACCGAACGCTTCGCTGGCGAGTAGCGCGCCCTCGAGGTCGAGCAGATTGTTGAACGAAAGCTCCTTGCCACCGCGTTGGACGAGTCCGGCGAGTCCGGCTCCCTTGCGATCCACATAGAATGCGGCGCGCTGATCGGGGTTCTCGCCGTAGCGCAGCGCTTGCGCGCGCTCGAAGGCAAGCGACAGCATGGCGGGAAACCGATCCCCTTCCTGGCGCGCGAACCACTCGGCGATGGCGGAATCGTAGGCGGCCGTGTGCGCAAAGGCCTTACCGGCCAGAGCGCGCCGAAGCGGCAGCGCTTCATCATCGGTTCCGAGCGCCTCCAGAACTCGTGGGTAGTCGGCCGGATCAACCACGACGGTGACGGAGGCAAAGTTCTTGGCGGCCGATCGGACCATCGACGGACCGCCGATGTCGATCTGCTCGATCACGTCGTCAGGCGTGACTCCTTCGCGCGCAGCCGTCTCGCGAAAGGGATAGAGGTTCACGACGACCATGTCGATCGGCGTGATGCCCTGTTCCTCCATGGCTTTACGATGGGCTGGATCATCGCGCTTTCCAAGGAGCCCGCCGTGTACCTTTGGGTGCAGTGTCTTCACCCGCCCGTCCATCATCTCCGGGAACCCGGTGAGCTCGCTGATGTCCGTCGAGGTGAGCCCGGCGCCGCGTAAGGCACGCGCCGTGCCGCCGGTGGAAACCAGCTCCCAGCCGAGTTCGACGAGCCCACGGGCGAAGTCCACGAGCCCCGTCTTATCGGATACGGAAAGGAGTGCGAGAGGCATGGTCTACGATTGGGGGGAAGAGATGAGAGATGCGAATTGCGAAGTGCGAGTGCTGGCTGTGGAGCAGCGTTCAGTCCAATCCCATCGCTTCGTCCATTGCCTCCTCGAGGGCCGCGCGAGGTAGTAAGGCGAAAATTGCGCTGTGATCGATTCCCAAACCAGCGCCCTCCACCGAGCCACCCGGCGTCAACCGGATGCGATCGGTCGCCAGCGCGTGCACCACGCGAGGGAGCAAACGGTGCTCCGCGTACAGCACGCGGGAAGAGAGCGACTGCTCTGTATCGCCGTCGAATACGGGTACGGGCCACTGAGCGATGATCGCGCCGTTGTCGTACACGTCGTCGACGAAGTGCACGGTTGGGCCGCTCAACCGCACGCCTGCGGCGAGTACCGCGCGGTGCACTTTGGCTCCGTACATGCCAGGCCCGCCGAACGCGGGAAGCAGGGCGGGATGAACGTTTACCATCCGTCCCGAGTAGCGGCGGACTGCCCCGCCAGGAATCAAACGCAGATAGCCGCCGAGCACGACGAGGTCTATAGACTGCTCATCGAGTAGACCGAGCAGCGCCGATTCGTGGTTCGCGCCGGAGTCCAGAACTCGCCCCTCGATGCCTGCATCGCGCGCGACGTCGAGCGCGCCGGCATCCGGCTTGTTCGATGCCACGAGTGCCACTGTAGCGGTACCCCGCCGGGCTGGATGCGCGAAATACTCCAGCATGACACGGAGATTGGATCCTCTCCCGGATGCGAGAACGGCAATGCGGCGTGGCATGCGAGGATCTTACGCCGACTGAGCGGCGATGCAGCGGCGAAGTACCCTCATTCTTCTCGATCGAGCAAAATGCGGTGCGCCGCGTCAGGCAGCGATTCAGCGAGCATCCCGCCCGCGCGCGCGCGAATCAGATCATCCTGCGGCGTGGCCGGCGATGGCACCAGCAGGCCGGAGGCACCAAGCGCCTGAGCAGGCTCGGCGTCGCGCCACCGATCGCCGATGCACCAGGAGGCGGAGAGTTCCACGTCGTGCTCTGCTACCGCTCGCCGGAAAAGCGCGAGCCCGGGCTTGCGACATTCGCAGCCGGCGTCAGGCGCATGCGGACAGTGATACGAGCCGTCCAGCAATGCGCCTTCCGCGCCGAGCAGCTCGACGAACCGGGCGTGCACAAGCTCATAGTCGTCAGGCGAGAACAGTCCGCGGCCCAGCCCCGATTGATTGGTGACGAGGAGAATGAGATAACCGGCCCCGGCAAGCTGTTGCACGGCGCGGGACGCTCCGGGGATCAGGCGCACCTGCTCCGGGCTCGATGCATACGCAACATCGTGCATCAAGGTACCATCACGGTCGAAAAACACGGCTGGGCGGCTCACCGCAGCGCGGCGAGCACGGCGCGAGCAAGCTGTTCATCTCCGGCTTCCGGCACCGTTCGAAGGTCGAGCAACAGCGCGCCATCGCGAATGCGTCCGACCACCGGCGGGTCACCGGCGCGCAACGCGACTGCGATACTCTCGGCGTCGCCAGGCAGCTCGACACCCACCGACGCGATGGGCTGGTCGGGAAATGCGCCGCCACCGACCTGCGCCTCGGTTTGAATGCGTCGTGCCTGAACGCCAGCGCTCGTCAGGTACTGCACCAGCGCATCCGCCCGGGAGCCAAGGGCTGCGACCGATGCGGCGAGCATCGCCAGGGTCGGGATTTCCCTCATCGCGCGCGCGGGCTCCCGATAGATGTCCAGGGTGGCTTCCAGCGCCGCGAGAGTCATCTTGTCTACGCGGAGCGCCCGGGCCAGCGGATTGCCGCGCATGCGCGCCACCGCCTCACGACGGCCGAGCACGATTCCCGCCTGCGGTCCGCCGAGCAACTTGTCGCCGCTCATGGTCACCACGGTTGCGCCATCGCGCACCGCATCGGCCGCGACCGGCTCGCCGCGCAGGCCGATCGACTCGAGCGAGATGAACAGCCCGCTTCCCAGATCGTGCACCAGCGGCACCGATGACTGCTCCGCAAGTGCGGCGAGGGCTCGCGCGTCCACCTCGGCGACGAAGCCGCGCATGGCGAAGTTGCTCCGGTGCACCTTGACGATCGCGCCGGTTGTCGGGGTGAGCGCGGCGCGGTAGTCATCCAGGTGGGTGCGGTTCGTCGTGCCCACTTCCCGCAGACGGGCACCCGAAGATTCCATTATGTCGGGCACTCGAAACGAACCACCGATCTCGATCAGCTCACCCCGCGAAATGACGGCGTCGCGTCCGCGGGAGAAGGTGTCGAGTGCCAGCAGCAAAGCGGCGGCGCCGTTATTGACGACGAGCGCATCCTCAGCACCGGTAAGCTCGATGAGCAGCGACGCGC
>JBPCLX010000118.1:0-4059 GCA_051002815.1 Gemmatimonadaceae bacterium | reverse complement strand
ACAGCATTTTTACCGAAGAGAACGCAGAGGATCGCAGAGAACTGCAGAGAGAAAAATAGAGAACAACTTTGTGTGTTCGCGCATTGAGCGAGCCGCATCCGCAAGCCTCCTGCGGTCCTCTGCGCTCCTCCGCGCCCTCTGCGGTAAAAATGCGAAGCGTTGAACTACAGCGATCCCAACTCTGCGGTGGGTAGAGTCTCGGACGTGAAGGACGTGACAGTGCCTAATTCTTTGCTAGTGTGACCTCACACCGCTTGATCATGTGCACGCGCCGTGTGCTGTTTCTGAGTTCCCCTGGGATGAACTTCGCTCGCCTCATTGCAATCCTCCGCGAAACCTCGGCGTCCTCTGCGTTGAGAGAAGCAGAAACCTTGCACCGCACAGTGCCGGTTGTCACCCACATGAAACAGCGAGGAGTCCCTTCCATTTCTCGTTTCCCGTTTCCCATCTCCCGCCGGGAATGTACCCCCGCGACATTCCCGCCTTCTACAGCCGCCGTATCTCCCCGGACGGGGCACACTCTACGGCACCTGCCATCTCGAGGGATGTGAGCGCGGCGAGGCAGTCGCGCAGGGGCAGGTCGCACGCGGCGGCTAGTGCATCCATGTCGGCAGCGCCGCGGCCCAGCACCTTCCAGATCTCGCGCTCGGCGCGGGTGGCTCGCGACAGGTCGCGAACGGGGGGCGCGCTCAGCCCCAGCAGCGCGAGCGCGTCGGCGGCTTCGGCGATGACGATGGCGCCATCGCGGAGGAGACGGTTAGCGCCGTTGCTCCGGGGTGAGTCTATGGGCCCCGGCACCGCCGCGACCGATCGCGCCAGCTCCAGCGCATGACCGGCGGTGATGAGGGCACCACTATCGTGATCGGCTTCGACGATGATGACGGCGGTGCTGAGTGCGGCGATGATGCGATTGCGCTTGGGGAAGGAGCCTGGCGTCGCCCGGGCGCCGGGCGGCTCCTCGCTAACGAGAAGGCCGTGGTTGGCGAGCTGCGCGTGCAGCGTTGCGTGAGCGCGCGGATAGGCGACGTCGACCCCGGTGCCTAACACACCGATTGATCCACCACCGGCATCGAGTGCGGACCGGTGCGCCACGCCATCGATTCCCAGCGCCAGGCCGGAGATGACTACAGCGCCGGCGCGCGCGAGAGCGGTGGCCAGATCGCGCGCGACGCGCTCGCCGTACGGCGTCGGATGCCGCGTACCGACGATGCCAATGCATGGGGCGTCGATCAGGCCGGCGTTGCCTCGCAGCCAGAGACAGCTTGGGGGCTGGGGCAGCTCGGCCAGCGCGGCTGGATAACCCGGCTGGCCCCGCACGACGAGCCGCGCGCCCGTGCGTTCGGCGCACTCGAGGAGTCGATCCGCCTCGACCATGGCCCGTTCGCGCGCGGCTGCGTTTCGCTGCGACCGTAGCGCCGCCGACGGAGAACCGAAGGTCTCGACGAGTTCTCCGAACCTTACGGGGCCGACACCGCTGATGAGCGACAGGGCCAGCGCGGCGCGCCGCTCGGCGACCTCAGGGGAGGAGGAGATCACTCGCTTGCCGCGCCGCCGCCTGCTTCTGCGCCAGGAGCTCGCTCCAGAAGCCATCGAGCAGCTCATCCAGCCCATCGCGGGTCGCCGAGCTGATAGTGAAGATGCCGAAGGCGTCAGGGGCCTCGATTGGCGGAGGATCCATCTCACCCAGGAGATCCATTTTGGAGAACACCAGGCAGTGCGGTTTTTCGGCCAGCGTTTGCGAGTAGGCGTGCACCTCGGCACGAAGGCCATCGTACTCCTCCTGCCAGTCCATCGCATCGATAGGCACGAGGAAGGCGAGAATGCGAGTGCGTTCGATGTGCCGCAGGAACTGCAGCCCCAACCCCTTTCCCTCGTGCGCACCCTCGATGATTCCGGGAATGTCGGCGACGACGAAGGTGCGATGATCGCTCAGAGGCACGACGCCGAGATTGGGCGACAGCGTGGTGAACGGGTAGTCGGCGATCTTCGGGCGGGCGGCGGATACGACCGAAAGCAGCGTGGATTTGCCTGCGTTAGGTTGGCCGACCAGCCCGACGTCGGCGATGAGCTTGAGCTCGAGCTCCAGGGTGCGATGCACACCTTCCTCGCCCGGCTGCCATTCGCGAGGCGCCTGATGAGTGCTAGTGACGAAGAATGCGTTCCCCTTTCCGCCCCGCCCCCCTTTGGCCACCACCAGCTCATCGCCGTGCTCCAGCACTTCGCCGATACGCTCGCCGGTTTCGAGATCCTTGATGACCGTGCCCGGCGGAACCGGTAGCACCATGTCTTCACCCGAGCGGCCGGTCTTGTTGTTCCCCATGCCATGCTCGCCACGATCGGCCGCCCACCGGTCGCGATAGGTGTAGTCGAGCAGGGTCGCGAGATTCGCGTCGGCACGCACAAGAATGCTCCCCCCCCTGCCGCCATCGCCCCCGTCGGGGCCGCCCATCGGTGTGCGCCATTCGCGCCGGAACGACATGCATCCGGAGCCGCCGGTTCCCGCCTCGACTTTCACCACCGCGCGATCGATGAACATGCTACTTGCCCCGTACCCTGGCCCAGAGCAGTCGCACGCGATGCCGGGCGTCCACGTCCAGATACTCGTCCGCCACCGCCAGTGCGTCGTCCACCTCGCCAGGCGACGCGCCGGCGTTGCGCGCGCCGTGCAAGTGCGAGTGAAGCTGCCGGTCCTGCTCCGCCGCCGCGCACACCGCCACGATACACAGCTCGCGCCGCTTGAGGTCGAGCGCCTCACGCGACAGAACCTTGCCGTAGCCGTCGACGATCATCCATTCGTCGAGCGCGGGGTGCAGGTCGCGGATGTTGTGCCGCAGCGGTTGATAGAACTCGCCGTAAACCACCTCGCAGGTAGCCTCTCCCCTCTTGCGCCAAATATCGGCGTCGCCATCGCTCGCCGGCGGCTCGTTCCGGGGCGCCGGTCGACCAGACGCGCGCCGCCACTCTCGAGCAGCGTTGAGTGCGCGCGGAAAGCCGGCGAACAGGTACGACTGGAGTATCACCTCCTCCACCCATTCGGGGCGCACCTCGGACTGCACCGCGCTTCGCATCGCTTCGCGAAGCCTCGGCTCGGTACCCATGGCAATGGTGACGGCGAGCCTCACCAGCTCGCGCGTTTCGGCGTCGAGTGCATCAATAGTGTCCCCGTCACCCGAGCCTGACGACATCACTTCTTCTCCCCCCGGCGCGGAATGACGCGTGCTCACGCGTGACATCGAACCTCTCCTACCTGGTCGCCACGCGTATTCTGTACCGGAGCACGAGCCAGGATCTCCAGCCGCGGAGACAGCGTCGCGGGCAATGCGCCGAGGTGCTGCAGCAGGCGCAGCACCGCCGGCTGCTGCGCACGAGGTGAGCCGTCTTCGACCTTGATTGCAAATCCGATCTGCTCGTCGAGGAGCGCGACAGTATGCACGCCCTCGGCGCCGACCTTTGCCAGTATGGCTCCGTCGGTCTCCTCCATGAGCACCGTGTCGAAGCGGTCGGTGCCGCCTACGAGAAACGGGCGCGTTCGCATGGCGTTCACGATGCGGGCCGCCGGCTCGTCGTGCCGGCGCGCCGCTTCGGCAAGGCGGGCGAAGCTTCGCGCCATTCCGGTGAGCGGCAGCGCGAAGGTGACCACGCTGCAGCCGTCCACCCCACACATGATGTCCGTCGCGGAGACGCCGGACCACTCAGACACCGTGTCGCGGGCGGCTTGCTGAACCGGGTGCTCTGCCAGCTGGTAGTCGAGCAGCGACCAGTTGCTACTCTTGGCCAGGGCAAGCATTGCCGTGTGCTTCCCCGAGCAGTTGTTATGCACGCGCGAGGCGGTGAGCCCGGACTCCCTCAGCAGGCGCGCGCCGCGGGGGGTGAGCGGCGTGTGCGGGCCGCACGCCAGATCACCTTCCTCGAGACCCAGCGAAGCCAGCATCGCGTTGGCGATCTCCACGTGCTCGGGCTCACCGCCGTGCGAAGCGCAGGCCAGTGCGATCTGATCGTCACCCCAGCCGAGCCGGTCGGCGTGACCTCGCCGCAGGAGTGGCATCACCTGAAACGGCT
>JBPCLX010000117.1:0-6332 GCA_051002815.1 Gemmatimonadaceae bacterium | reverse complement strand
CAACAGGCGGAATGTGTGGATCTACACATTCGACTACGAGGACAACCCGCCGACAAGCGAGGCGATCTCCCAGTTTCCCATCCTGCCCACCCTCGGCGTTACGGTGGAGTGGTGAGCGGCCAGCACGCGGTGCGTCGCAAGGCGCAGCCATTGGTAACGGGACGCGTTTCCCATTTCCCGTTTCCCATTTCCCGTTTCGGGGTTTTCGCCTTACCCTTCCTCGTCAGCTCGTGCGAGTTCGACGAGAAGACGATCGGCGTCGGGCGGCAGGAGGTGATCGTACACGCTGTGCTCGATCCGCGGCCGGCGACGCAGACCATTCTCGTCGAGGAGCTTCTCTCGGGGCGTGTGCAGATCCGGGAGCAGACACCCGACCCGGATGACCCTATCGTAAGCGGCGGCGGCGTGCCCGTGTCCGGCGCGCTTGTCGTGGTCGTTTCGTCCAGCGGGGAATCGGCGATCGCGATAGAGGACGTCACGACACGTGCCGATGGCAAGGGGGCGGGCGTCTATCGGTTCCGCAACGCCCCGAAGACAGCTGCTCAGCCGGACTGGCTGCTCGTTGCACCGGGGGAGAGCTATTCCCTGCACGTCGAGACACCCGATGGCGTGATAGTGACCGGGCAAACCACCGTACCCAATACGACGCCCCACATTCTCGACCTGTCGGTGCGGCCGTTCAACCGCGACCGCGATTCGCTGTTCTTCGCGTGGGAAGAGGTGCCGCTGGCTCATCGTTATGTGGTCCGGATGGATTCACCGCGCGGCCCGCTCACCGTGTTCGTCGACAGCCTGGAGTATCTGATCGCGGGCACGCTGCGCAACTTCTTCACCGAGGGGCTGCCGGCCACCTTCGTTCCCGGATTCCGCCAGACTGTCACGGTCGGAGCGGTAGACGAGAACTATTACGACTACTTTCGTTCCCAGAACAATCCGCTCACCGGAAGCGGGCTGATAAGCCACCTCGAAGGCGGCATTGGAGTGTTCGGGTCGTATGTGATGCTGCGCGGCCGGACGATGAGCGTCACCGCCGACCTCGATGACCCGCTCGAAGCACGATACCAGCGATTCGCCGGTCCCCCGGGCATTACGCCATCGGGATTCACGCTGTATGTGGAATCGGGCACCGTGTCGGGAACCCAGCAGGTGAGCGGAACGTGGAGCGGAAGCTTCATCAGCGGGTCACACGGATTGATCGGCACTCTCGATTCGCAGAGCCGGCTGACGCTGGCGATTCTTCGTGGCCAGTTCGTTACCGACACAGTCGATGTGCTGGAGCTCACCTGGGATGGGCTGGCCCTGCTCGGCCGCGTCCGCAGCACCGGCGAGCGGGTAGACTACCGCCGCAGCTCGCCTCCATGATCACCCGCCTGACGATTCCGGACATGACGACCATCCATGCCACACGCGCGATCGAAACGGCGCTGGCGATGGTTCCCGGCATCTCGCGCTACGAGATCGCCCGCGGCACGGCCACGATCGTGCACGATGGCCGTGCCACCGCCGATGCCTTACGCGAGGCGGTAGCCGTCGCCGGTTTCGCCATCGCGGAGCTGCAGGAAGACGCGCGACGTCTCCACTAGAGCGTAGTCGCAGGAAGCGGGACGTGGGAGTGTAACCGGCATCCCGCACCCCGCGTCCCGCACCCCGCTCCCCGCGTCAGGGATTGAACCAGTACGACACCTTCACCAGCAGGGTGTTGTCGGGATGCTGGCGGAACAGATCCTTCGTATCGCGCCTGAGCGCGAACTCTGACGCCTCTGGAGCGAAAGCGTCGCGCCCTTGTGACCACACGAGGAAGAGCGTCGATCCGGGGCGATACTCCCATCTCAGAACCGAATTCGACTGGAACTGCTTGAAGTTGAATCCACCTGGATCGCCTCCGGCGAACGCCTGGTAGCGGTCCGCGTATTCGGCCGCGCGCGGATCATCCAGCTCCCGCCAATCCGAGTACGTGCCGGTGGAGATGAACGGCTGCCCGTAGAACTGGAATGACAGCGTCGGCGTGACGGTGAAGTTGAGCCGCGACGTCAGGCTGAACGTACTCTGCTCCAGGCGGGCGAAGGTGAAGTGGGTGCCGCCGGCATCCTGAATGTTGCCGCGGTGCTGATTGTCGTTCACCGAGGATTCGTAGTGCGCGCCCAGGCGAACATCGAATCGGCTCGACGCGCGGACGGTCATCGTCGGCTCGGCGTACCAGTAGTTGGAGTGCCCGTCGTCGCTCCGGCCGCCCCCGAACCACAAGAAAGGCGTTATGCGCTTGCGGCCATCGCCTTCGACGCCGGCCCAGAAGGTGGAGCTGGACGACTTGCGTACGGCCGGGCCCCCACGCGCCGCCCGATCGTCGAAAGTGGTTACCCATTCGGGGTTGTAGTTGAACCCGAGATGGGCCCACATCTGGTTCGGAAACTGTACGTGGCTGTTCTGATTGAAGCCGAAGTTCATAGGTAGCCCGCCGGCCGTCCATTCCGTCCACTGGTTGAAGTTGAACTGAGCACGCCGGTAGAGCGACGTCGGCTGGTTGAGCTGAAATGCAAACCAGTTGCGGAACATCTGGTGGTCGTCGCGCGAGAGGAACCCGAGATCGTTGATGTCGTAGCCGGGCGAGTATCGCTGGTAGACAGTCTGAAAGCGCGTCGCGCCGCCGCCGAACTTGCTGACGGAGAGACGTTGCGCGTTGCCGCTCAGTGACGTCCGTGCCGGATCGTAGTGAACGTCATCATCGGGCCGCTCGTAGTTATGCGTGCAACCGAATCCCGTGCACCGCTGCAGCAGATCTATCGCTTCTTCGGTGCCGGCGAGGCGGCTTGCCGAGACCATGGCGGCAAGCTCGTACTTCCTATCGAAGAAACGGTGCCGCGCGTCCACGCCGCCCGCGTACGCGTTCTGCCGCAGGTAGCCGTCGCTGAACTCGTCGAGCTGACGATTCACTCCCGTCAACATGAGCCCAATGCCGCTCTGCCCGTCATTCAAATCCTGCTGTACCCGGGCCACCGCATAGTTCGTCCGCGGCTCGATCGTCTGATCGAGCGGGCCGTGTTCTTCCTGCGTCACGGCATCGATCAAGCCTATCGACAATCCGTTGGACAGCCGGCCGGTGAGCTTTGCCGCCCCGACGATGGTCGTCGCGAGTGGGTTGGTCTGATCCGGGTAGATACCGCCCAGCTGGGGCGCTCGTCCAATGCGGCGAGAATAGAACAGCCCGGTGCACCCTGAATCGATGTCGCCGCAATTCACACGGAAGCTGAAAATTCCCGTTCCCTAGAGAAAAAAGGGCCGTCGCTCCTCGAAGAAAGTCTCGAATGCGGAAAGGTTGAGCACAGCGGGATCTGCCTCGACCTGCCCGAAGTCCGGATTGATCGTCGCGTCGAGGGTGAGGTTGGAGGCAAGCCCATACTTGAGATCGGCGCCTCCGGTAAACTTCGTCTCGTGCGCGAATCCCCCGGGCTCGGGGACGGTCACGTTCTTGGTGACCAGATACGGCGAGATCTCGAGACGACGAGGAGAAGGAAGATCGCGGATTCCGGTTATCTCGCCGGCCTGCGAGACGTACCCCTGCTGGTTCCTTCGGTAGAGGGGCCAGCTAATGCGGGCGCCGGTGCGCGCGACATCGCGCACGATCATGAGCCCCCATGTGTGCTCGGGCCTGTTGGCGAATCGAATCTGGCTCAACGGAATTCTGAACTCCGCCGTCCAGCCCAGGGAATCGATCGTCGCCTCGCCGTCCCAGACCGCATCCCACGAGGGATCCTCGTTCACGTCGCCGTGGACGTAGAAGTCGCGCTTTACGCCCGCCGGATTCAGGGCGAATTGATAGGCAGTGCGTCCATCATTGTAGGAATCGATGACCAGCTTGATGTGCTCGGAGTAGACCCGCGCGTCACGACGCGCCAGCTGCGATACGATGCTGTCCGGGGCGGGATCGAACATGCGGACGAGCACGTACAGATTGCGGTCGTCGTAGAGAACGCGGGCCTCGGTGCGAAAGCGGGTTTCGGCGCCCTCGTTCGGCTCGTATTCGAGGAATTGATCGATCACCGGCGCATCGGCCCACGCCGCGTCGCCGGGCAGCCCGTCGATGACAGGGGCACTCGGGGCTCGCGCGGCCGAGGCGGCGGTCGCCGCCGACATGCCGTTTTCCGCGATGCGACCTAACGACGTATTCTGTGTGTCCTGACCGAACGCGGTAGCGAACGGAAGGAGCGCCGCTGAAGCGGCGAGCGCGAGTTCTGCCCGCATCTCGACCTCGGGGTGGATGACAGCGTCGGTGATTGACTGACTCACCGCGAGCTGCCAGGACCCGCGGCCTGCGTGTAAGACACAGCGTGCGGGCCGATGGTTTGGACGTCGCCTTTCGGCTAGCCCACCATTGCCTTGTTCGAGTATGCAGGCTGCCGCTAACTTCACGCGCCCGTTGCCAGCCCATGCTTTCTTACGGGCGGTATCGAATCAGGTTTCCGCGAGGACGTCCGATGACGCCACCCCACCAGGACGACCGCCCAGTCGCGGCACTTCTCGCTCCGGACATCCTCGCCATGCTCGACGAGGCGCCGGGCGATGTCGCTGCCGAGACCGAGGAGCTTCATCCGGCCAACCTCGCCGACATCGCCGAAGCGCTACCCAGGGAGCGTGTGGCCGCGCTGCTGAGCGCGCTCCCACCCGCCCGGGCTGCCGACGTACTCGAATACCTCGATGAAGAGTTGCGCACCGAGGTGCTCGAGAGGCTGAGCACCCGAGAGGCGGCGGCGCTCGTCAGCGAAATGACGCCGGATGACCGTGCCGACGTGCTCGAGGACCTCGAGGAGGAGCGCGCCGAACAAATACTTTCGGCCATACCGAGCGCGGCACGTGGCGAGACCGAGCGGCTTCTCGCGTTCGAGCCCGACTCCGCCGGCGGACTGATGACAACGGAATTCGTCTCCGTGTCCGAGGATCTCACGGTCGAGGAGGCGCTTGAAGCAGTCCGTGCGGTTGCCCGCCTGGGCCGGCGTGAGGCGATGTACACCATTTACGCGACGAACAAGGACGGTCAGTTACAGGGGGTGTTCACGCTGCGGGAATTGCTCGCGGCCCCCGCCGGCACGCGAATTCGCGACATCTCATGGGCCGACATCGTGAGCGTGTCGCCTGCCGCGGACCGCGAGGAAGTCGCACAGCTCACCCGCAAGTACGATCTGGTCGCCGTGCCGGTGGTCGATTCCGGCGGCCGGCTAGTTGGCGTAGTTACAGTCGACGACGTCATCGACGCGATGGAAGCGGAGCAGACGGAAGACATGCAGATGCTGGGTGCCATCGCGCCGCTCCAGGGACCGTACTTTCAAACAGGGTTCTGGAACATCGCCCGGAAACGAGCCGGCTGGCTGGTTCTTCTCTTCATGGCCGAGATGCTGACGGGCACCGCCATGCGTCACTACGAAGCCACACTCGCGGCTACGGCCGCACTCATCTTCTTCATCCCGCTGATCATCAGCTCCGGGGGGAACTCCGGCTCGCAGTCGGCGACGTTGATCATACGTGCGCTCGCAGTAGGCGACGTTCAGATGCGTCAGGCGATGCGCGTGCTGATGCGCGAAGCCGGACAAGGGCTGGTTCTTGGCGCGTTTCTCGGAGCGATAGGTTACGCCCGCGCGATAATGTGGGGTCAGCCGGGCGACGTAGCGACGGTGATTGCGGTGACCCTGATGGCAGTGGTTCTGACCGGCACCGTAGTGGGAGCGATGTTGCCGCTCATGTTCATCAAGCTTGGCTGGGATCCCGCGATTGCTTCGTCACCGTTCGTCTCCAGCTTCGTGGACATTGCCGGAATCACGATCTACCTGAGCGTGGCGGCGGCGGTGCTGGGATAGGGACGAAGGCTGGAATCGTGCTCGAGATGAGAGACGCGAGATGCGAGAACCGGCTTGGAGGCGGTACTGGGCATCGAGTCGAAATGAGAATTGCGAGTTGCGAGAACCAACAGCGAAGCTTTCGGAACGTTGAAGACCCGTAGCATCGTTTCTCTCGCAGCTCGCAACTGTAATCCTTAGATAGGAGCGCAAAATTGAAATCCGTCACTTTGACGATCGAAGGCATGACCTGCCAGCACTGCGTTCGCGCGGTGCGCGAAGCGCTGGAGAAGGTGCCTGCGACAACGGTGAAATCGGTGGAAATCGGCTCGGCAACCGTAGACTACGACCCCGAGAGAGTGAGCGAAGATGCGCTGGCCGAGGCGATCGCCGATGAGGGGTATACGGCGTACGGAAGCGAGCGATAACACTCCACGCGCCGAGGGGCACCGCATAACGCGGCTCGCGACAGTGTGGAATGATACGAGGGGCGAGAATCCCGTCTCG
>JBPCLX010000116.1:0-4726 GCA_051002815.1 Gemmatimonadaceae bacterium | reverse complement strand
GGAAGTTCCGATGATGCCGCGCCGGTTCGACGAGCGCGTAGGATTCTTCTCCGTGCGAAAGGTGGACTTTGGCCTGGAGCAGCGCGCCGCCCCGGTGCGCTACATCACGCGATTCCGGCTGGAGTGTTCGGATCGTCGCGAGGGTGATCTCTGCTATCCGATCAAGCCGATCGTCTACTACATCGATCCGGCCACTCCCGAACGGTGGAAGCCGTTCATTCGCCAGGCAATTCTCGATTGGCAGCCGGCGTTCGAGGCGGCGGGGTTCAAGGAGGGGATCATCCCAATGGACGCGCCGGCCAACGACCCCGACTGGTCGCCGGAGGACATTCGCCACACGGTAGTGCGTTGGCTTCCGTCCACCACCGAGAATGCCGTGGGCCCGCACATCCACGATCCGAGAACGGGGGAGATTCTCAACGGCTCGTCGCGCATTTTCCAGAACGTGATTCAGTTGCAGCAGAGCTGGTACTTCACGCAGGCCTCGGCGCTCGATCCGCGCGCGCGGTCGCTTCCGATGCCTGACTCATTGATGGGTCAGCTGCTGCAGTTCGTCGTCGCGCACGAGATCGGTCACACGATCGGCTTGCAGCACGATCAGATCGGCAGCTCCACCTACCCGGCCGACAGCGTGCGCAGCCGCACGTGGGTGGCGAAGATGGGGCACTCGCCGAGTATCATGGATTATTCGCGATTCAACTACGTGGCGCAGCCCGAAGACAGTATCGCGCTCGAGCATCTGATTCCGCGCGTGGGGCCTTACGACAAGTACGCGATCATGTGGGGGTACAAGCCCATCGAGAGCGCCTCATCCACCGAGTCCGAGCGCCCGACGCTCGACCGGTGGGCACAGATTCAGGACACAGTCCCGTGGTACCGTTTCTCCTCCGGAAACGAGTTTGGCGCCTATGGCACGCTCAACGAAGCGGTAGGCGATGCCGATCCGGTGAAGTCCACCGCGCTCGGCTTCAAGAACATCCGCCGCACGCTGGACTATCTCCATGATGCAACAGTCCGGCCTGGCGAGGACAACTCCGATCTCGAGACTCTGTACAATCGAACCGTGGGGCAGTGGGCCACCGAAGCCAATCACGTTGCAACGCTGGTAGGTGGCGGCACGGTGCAGTACAAATCGGGGAGCCAGCCAGGCCCGGTGTATCAGGCACTTCCGCGCGCTCGTCAGGTGGAGGCGGTGAAGTTCCTCAACGAGCATGTTTTCACGACGCCATCGTACCTCGTTAGGCCCGAGCTGGCCGCGCGCATCGAGGCTGGCGGAATGATCCGGCGTGTCAATGGCGCGCAATCCCGCGTCCTGAACACGCTTCTGGATGATGGCCGAATGAATCGCCTGCTCGAGCAGGAAGCGCTTGCGGGGGACGCGAGCGACGTATACGCCCTGGCGAACATGCTGGATGATGTCCGCCGCGGAATCTGGTCGGAAGTGTATGGAGGCCGTCTGGAAATCGACGCGTTCCGTCGCGAGCTGCAGATGGATTTTCTCGTCGCGATCGACCGGAAGCTCAACCCACCGGAGGAGAGCGAGCAGCGGCAGGCACCTCGCTTCGGTTCGCCGCCGGTGCCACTGTCGGATGATGCGAAGTCGCATCTCCGTGGCGAGTTGGTGACGCTTCGCGCGGATCTGATTCGCGCTGCTCCGCGTTCCGCCGACCGACCGACACGCCTGCACCTCCAGGGCGCGGCTCACCGGATCGGGCTGATTCTCAACCCGAACTCGTAAGGCAGCCGGGCGTTGATGAATTACGGGGGGCCGCGCGAGCGGCCCCCCTGTGCATCACTCGCACCCTTCTACCGCAACGTCCAATCACCGCCGCCGGTGGTGAGCAGCACCAGGGTGCACACGAGGTAGAGCAGGTCGTAGTACCAGCCGTCGTTTTTCTCTCCCCAGAATCCGCTCTTCCACACGAACATCTTCTTTCCGATCGCGCCGAGCATGACGCCGATGAGCAGCACGGCCGCTATCTGCACGAAAACACCGAGTACCAGGGCAACCGCGCTGGCAAGCTCCACTGCGCCTAGCACTGCGGTGGCGGCGGGCGACATGCCGATGCTTTCTCCGCGCTCCTTTGGCTTCGTCATGTGCGACCAGCCGCTGGTGCCGAATACGAGCGCGATCATGATGCGGAGCAGCAGCAACGACAGGGGGATGTAGTCGACGAGTTCCGGCACGAGCATGTGAGCCTCGGCGCGTTGAGGAAAGAGGACCGTGACACTCGTTCCGAGGGACGATCAAGAAGCACGCCCGAGCGGCTTCAATCAATGCTCCGCCGCGTCGGGACGATTCCAGGTGCCCGTTTACATCACAACGTGAGTCCGCGTCCCACCCCGCGTTCCGCTACGCAGGGATGATCGTCCTTTCTCCTGAGATGCCGTCATCGTCGCGGCCTCCTCCGGTGGTAGTGCTCACCGCCGGCACGCGGCCTCAGGAACAGCAAATGTCTGATTCGCGCACACTGATCGGATTGATCGGATTGGGAGTCCAGCTCGGGGGGTGCATCCTCCTCGCCGCGCTGTTTCTCGTGCTGCGCCGTCATGCCGCCGGTCGAGGCTACTTCCGCTACTGGAGCGTCGCCTGGGTAGTCGTAGCGATTGCCGTCGGTGCCCTCGTGCTGCGCTACGGGTTCCTCCCTCACTTCAGTCGTGCTTCGGCAGCGGATGAGAGCGTCGAGGTCAGGATCCTCTATCTCGTATACCAGAGCGCGAAGTTGTTGTACGTCGCGCTGCTCTTTGCCGGAACCGCCTCTTTCGTATCGGGAGTCCAGCTGCGCGGATTCGTCGTGTACGCGACCATCCTGGCGGTCGCATATGGCGCGATGTCAGTGATCGTCGTGACGAGCCTTCCGCAGATCGTCCTGCTCCAGTGTGTCGCCGTCGTGGTCGCGTGCGCCGCGAGTGGCGCCATGCTGTTGCGCCTGCCCCGTTCGCGTCGAAGCGTGGGTAGCAAGGTGGCGGCAGGGGCGTATGCGGCGATGGCGCTCCTGTGGACGTCCTACCTCGTAGTCTTCGCCTGGCCGTACCTGACGACAGCTGCCTACCCGGTGCTGTTCTATAACGTGCTGATGCTGAACTCCTACGGCGACATCATTCTGCAGATGCTGCTCGGCAACGGCATGGTGGTGATGCTTCTCGAGGATGCAAAGCGCGAAGTTGATGCGGCGCATGCCGAGCTGGAGGTGGCGCACGACGAGCTGAGCCGCTCGACGCATTACGATGCATTGACGGGCGCGCTCAACCGGAGAGCGTTCGAAGAGGGAGTCGGACTGGACGTGGCGCGGGCCAGCTTCGGATCGGCCGCTGTGATCGATCTGGACAATCTCAAGCTCGTGAACGACCGTTTCGGCCACACCGCCGGCGACCAGCTCCTCCGACACCTTGTCGCGGTGCTGCGCGAAGGGCTCCGCCCTACCGATCGACTGTATCGCTGGGGTGGCGACGAGTTCCTGCTTATCGTGCCGGGAGTGAAGGCTGCCGATGCCGCCGAGCGTTTCGATCGGGCGATCCAGTCGGCGCGGCCGCTGCTGACGACAGCCGCTCCGGAGCCTATCCCGGTACTGGCCAGCCTGGGGGCTTCGGGCTTTGGCGGGGGCGAAGATCTGCTGTCCGCCATCGAGCGGGCCGATGCGGAGATGTATCGACGGAAGCAGCGCAGGAAGACGCCGGTCATCGCGGGGTGAGCGACGCGCGACGCGCGACGGGGGCATTCGACTTTGGGCGACGCGATTGCGTCGCCCTTTCTACTTGCCTGAGTGATGACTTCGGCGGGCTCGTTCCACCTCGAGCATCGCGAGTTATCTTTCGCAATTCGGAGCTGGCAAACCGCTCACCCCATCGCGCGTCGCGCGTCGCGCAACCCGGTACCCATGTCGCCTTCTCGCCTCCACGAGCTCTACGAAGCGGGCCAGTCCGTATGGCTCGACTACATCGACCGCCCGATGCTGTTCAACGGCGACCTGGAGCGCCGGATCCGTGAGGATTCGCTCATGGGGATGACCTCCAATCCGAGCATCTTCGAGAAAGCCCTGGCCGAGGGAACGGCGTACGACGAACAGCTCGCCGCGGCGCCGGCCGAGCAGACGCCCTGGCAGATGTTCGAGAGGGTGGCAAGCGATGATGTGCGAAGGGCGTGCGATATTTTCCTGCCTGTCTACGACCGGACCCGCAAAACTGATGGCTTCGTTTCGCTCGAGGTCTCTCCGGCTTCGGCGAACGATGCGGACGAGACGATCGCCGAAGCGCGGCGGCTCTGGGCGCTCGTCGATCGACCTAACGTGATGATCAAGGTGCCGGGTACGGCAGCCGGCGCGTTAGCGGTGCGATCGCTGATCGGGGAAGGGATAAACGTGAACATCACCCTTCTCTTCTCGATCGATGCCTATCGCGAAGTGATCGAGTCCTACATGGCGGGGCTCGAAGCCCGCGTCGCCTCGGGACAGCCGGTCGATCGCATCGCCTCCGTCGCCAGCTTTTTCGTGAGCCGGGTGGATACCGAGGCAGACAAGCGGATCGCCGCCCGCCTTGCGAGTGCCGGGCCCGGCGACGCCGGACGCCTGCGCGCTCTCGAAGGGAGGCTGGCGATCGCCAATGCGCAGCTCGCCTACGCGCTGTTCAGCGAGACGGTGGCCGCCAGCCGGTGGAAGTCCCTCGCCGCACGGGGAGCGCGAGTACAGCGGCCGCTGTGGGCGAGCACGAGCACCAAGAATCCCGAGTA
>JBPCLX010000115.1:0-4540 GCA_051002815.1 Gemmatimonadaceae bacterium | reverse complement strand
GATTGGGGGGAGCGGCGCATCGGCCTCGCGGTGAGCGACCCCACCGGTACGATCGCGTCGCCGGCGGGGCACATTGTGCGCCGCGCCGGGAAGCGCCCCCCAATCGCCGCGCTGATCGCACGAGCCGGCGAGCTGGAGGCACAGGGGTTCGTGTTCGGCCTTCCACTCAATGACGACGGGGACGATACACCGCGCGCGACCGAGGTCCGGCGGATTGCGCTGGAGATCGAGAAGCGCACCGGATTGCCGACGCGACTGGTCGACGAGCGATACACCACCGCCGCCGCTCTCCGGGCAGTCCGTGCGCTTGGCGGGTCCACCCGCGATCGGCGCGGAGACGTGGATGCGCTGGCGGCCACCGTACTGCTGCAGCACGCGCTCGATGCCCGTTAGGCTAACCCTGCTTTTCGCCGCGTGCGCTGTTCTCGCCGGCTGCGGAGTCGACGCCGCGAGATGCCAGCGCAACACGATGCATGCGGTGACGATTCCAGCAGGGGCATCGCTGAACGCGGCCGCCGACTCGCTGCAGCAGGTGGGGCTGATCAGGTCGACGCGCCTGTTCAGGATGTATGCGACGGCGACCGGACGCGAGCGCACGATCAAGGCGGGGCGTTATCGCTTCGGCTGTTCATCGTCCAGCTGGAACAGCATGCTCGAGCGGTTGGCGCTCGGGCCTGACGAGCGGCGGCTGACGGTGCCAGAAGGCTTCAAACTTGCCGAAATCGTTCCGTTGATTTCGAAAGCCGTCGGAACTCACGAGGACTCCATCTGGGCTGCGGCACGCGACACGGCGCTGCGCCGCCGGTTGGACATCCCCACACCCGATCTCGAGGGATATCTGTTCCCCGATACCTACCACCTGACGTTCGGTACTCCGGCGGACGAGGTGGTGCAGGTGATGGTGCGGCGGTTCGAGCAGGTTTGGGAACCCGAATGGGACGCGCAGCTCCAGATATTGGCGATGAACCGGCACGACATCGTGACGCTCGCTTCGATCATCGAGAAGGAGGCGCGATTGGACGAGGAGCGGCCAGTGATAAGCGCGGTCTATCACAACCGGCTGCGAGATGGGATGCCTCTGCAGGCGGATCCCACGGTGCAGTACGCGCGCGGCGAGCACACGAACCGGGTGCTGTACCGCGACCTGGAAATCGAATCGCCTTACAACACCTACAGAAATGCGGGCCTGCCACCCGGGCCGATCGCCGCTCCTGGCAGAGCGAGCCTCCATGCGGCGCTCTTTCCCGCTCAGGTTCCGTACAAGTTCTTCGTCGCGCATCCTGATGGGCATCACGAGTTCCGCGTGACCTTTCGGGAGCACGTCGAGGCGCGCGCGCAGATTCGGCGCGATCAGCGCCAGCGAGCGCGTGAGAAGGGCGGCACCTGACGATTGCCTTCGAAATACGACAAGGTCGCCGCTCCGCATGTTCGATCCCGCGTCACTGACGCTCATAGCGATCACCGATGACGCGCGCGACGGACTGGACGAGCTCATCTTGCGCGCGCGACTGGCCGTCGAGGGTGGCGCTACGATGATCCAGCTCCGGCTCAAGGATGCAGACCCCCGGACCCAGGTCGAAGCCGCGCGGCGGCTGGTATCCGCGGTGAGTGTGCCGGTGTTGGTGAACGACCGGGCGGACATTGCGATGGCGGCAGGAGCTGCGGGGGTGCACCTGGGCACGGAGGACACCCCGGCGACGCTGGTGCGGCGTTTCGCCGGCCCGAACCTCATCATCGGCGCCTCGGTAGGCGACGACAGTGAGTTGCCACTGGCCGCCGGCGCGGACTACGTCGGGATTGGTCCGGTGTTCAGCAGCACGACGAAGGGCGATGCCGGAAGCGCGATAGGCATCGTCGAGTTGGCACGGCTCGCCCGTGCGTGCGCACCGCTTCCCTCGGTAGCGGTCGGTGGAATAACCGCCGACCGGGCGGCGGAGATCATGGCGGGGGCCGAACAGGCAGGCGTGCGCGGCGTGGCGGTGGTCCGCGCCGTTTTCGGCTCCTCGCATCCTGACGAGGCTGCTCGCGCCATCCGGCGCGCAATGGTGCGGTGAGCGTCCCCGGCCGGAAGGTCGGAGTCGTTTCCGCCTTCGGGGCCCACCGTTGGGAAGGCGGCCATCCGTGGATCTTCCGCAGCGATGTTCGCCACGCACCGGACGGTGGCGCCGGCCCGGTTGCCGTACACGATGCGAGAGGAAAGCCGTTAGGTATCGCGCTATGGAGCCCCACCTCGGAGATCGCATTCCGGCGTCTGGACTCCGATCCTGATGCGCGCATCGATGCGTCGTGGTGGGCGGCGCGCATCGGGCGCGCGGCGGAGCGACGCGCTTCCGTCGCCGCATCGGCCAATGCCTATCGAGTGGTGCACGCCGAGGCAGACGGCTGCCCGTCGCTGATTGTCGACCGGTATGGCGCCTATCTGGTAGTGCAGCTGCTGAGCGCTGGACTGGATGCCTGCCGCAAGGACATCGTCGCCGCGCTGGTGGAGGCGCTCGCACCCGAGGGAATACTGGCCCGCAACGATGCTTCGGTCCGCGGCCGGGAAGGTCTTCCGCGACTGGTCGAGACTCTCGTGGGAAGCGTTCCGCGTGAGGTCGAGGTCGAGGAGCATGGAATCCGGTATCTCGCCGCGCCACATTATGGCCAGAAGACCGGCGCTTTTCTGGATCAGCGCGAGAACCGGTTCCGGATCGGGAATCTGGCGCGTGGCGAAGCACTCGACTGCTTCAGTTATCACGGCTCCTTCGCATTGCACCTCGCGCGCAGGGCGGACCGCGTCACCGCGCTGGACAGCTCGGCGTCGGCGCTCGCTCGCGCCGAGTCGAACGCGGCGCTAAACCGCCTGACGAACCTGCGGTTCACCGAGGCGAACGCGTTCGAATGGCTCCGCGATGCCGAGCGGCGTGGGGAGCGCTACGATACGATCGTCCTCGATCCGCCGGCGTTCGCCAAGTCCCGGGCGAGTGTGACGAGCGCGCTGCGCGGATACAAGGAGATCAATCTTCGGGCAATGCGTCTTCTCCCGTCAGGCGGCATGCTGTTCACCGCCAGCTGCAGCTACCACGTAACCAAACCACTCTTTCTCGAGATGCTTCAGGCGGCCGCCGGTGACGCGGGCCGGCGCATGGCACTGATGGAGCTCCGCGGACAGCCACGCGATCATCCTGAAGTCCTGACGATTCCCGAGACCGGGTATCTGAAGGCCGCGATTGTCGAAGCCCTGGATTGAGGGATCAGCGACAGCGGCCTGACAAGGCACTGGCATCAAAACCAGGTTCACACCCGTTTCAATATCCCCTCCCGCCTTCCTGTCTCCACGCAACATACGAGTAGCCGATGACAAATATCGTCATGCCCGCTACGGCGGCGATCGTGACGTCCACTTCGCCGCGAGAGTTCCAGTGGGAGGGCACCTGATCCGGCAGTGTGTCGTAAGCAAGCAGGGGGAGCAACAGCGCAACGGCGACGAACGCTAACGGCAGATACTCGCGCATGCGGTTACCTCCGCGGTTGACAAACTCGGGTCTTCCGGATTACAACGGGTAGTTGCCGAGCTGCGGACTCGCGTAAGGAATCGTTGCGGCAGAACGTCCCGCATTTTAACCGCGGAGGGCGCGGAGGTTACGCGGAGAGCGCAGAGAGTATCGGGTAGCCGACTACTTCCTTCCTCGTTGACATTGAGCCACCGCGTGCGCAGGGCTGCTGATCAACAGTCACGTGGTGAACCTGAACGACAACGCTCCGAGATGCCTGAAGAACTCGAGGAGCATCCGAAAAGATCCTCCCCCATAGTGGAAGTACCTCTGCGTCCTCGGCGAACCTCCGCGACCCTCTGCGTTAAAATTGCCGAGCCACGAACGGCAGCAATCCCTGACGACCCACTTGAAAGCCTGAAGACCAAATTGCGGAGTTGTGAACGGCAGCAATCCCTTACCACCCCCTCGAAAGCCGGGACCCACAAGCTCGAATCATCGAGCCTTGCGAGATCTCTACGCTCCGGACTCATCGAGCGGTATCCGCCAGGATAAGCTCGGCTTCGTAACACGGCTAAGTGTCTTGAAACTGTCGCCCAACTGGTGCTAAAGTGCCGCGCAATTTCACCTGATGTGCGCGGCCCCCCGCGTAGAAGTGCGAGAATCTCGCGGCGGGTCGGATCGGACCGACTAGTCAGCGCCGCTGGCAATCTGGGCAGAAGTAGGTCGATCGGCCGCTTTGCGTGATGCGCTCGATGTTCGTGCCGCATCGCCGGCAGGACTTGCCGGAGCGGCCGTACACGGCGAATCGCCCAATGGCGTCGGCGCTTTCGTCTGCGCCGAAGTACCGGCCGGCGCGTCGGAGCGCCTCTCTCAGCACACGACGAATACCGGCCGCCAGCATGCGCAGTTCGTCGCGGTCGAGTTGCGAGGCCGGCTTGGCCGGATGAACACGCGCGCGCCAGAGCGCTTCGACCGCATAGATGTTCCCCACTCCGGCAACGATGGATTGATCGAGCAACGCCGGCTTGATCGGTCCCTTGCGCCTAGCGAGCGCTTTGCCAAGA
>JBPCLX010000114.1:0-5120 GCA_051002815.1 Gemmatimonadaceae bacterium | reverse complement strand
GCAGGTAACGGGCGTGACCCCGAACCCCGTTGTTTCGTCATTTTACGACCGATCGAGGGCGGAGGAGGCCCATTCGAGTGGCCCTGATTGCTACCCTGCTGCCGAACCCCGTGAGCGCGATGCGCCTGCGTTCGGCGCTACGCGACCGCTATACGCTGCGCTCCTGCGAAACACTGAAGGAGCTACTCGCGTTATGCGGCTCGAGCGCCGTGAGCACGGTAGTGGTCGACCCGTACGACGCCAGGTCGCGCGTACCCGATTTCGAGCCGCTTCGGCAGCTCAAGCGCCGGTATCCCTCGGTGTCCATTGTGCTATACGTCACATGTCCTCCGGCTACAGCGCAGCACATGTTCGAGATGGGGCGATTGGGCCTCGATGGACTGGTGGTAATGGAGCAGGACGACGGTCCGACCCAGCTCCTGTCGCGCATCGAACAGTCGGGAGCGAGAGCCCTCGCCGATACCGTTCGCCAGGCGCTCGGCGACCTCAAGCCGACCGCGCGCGATGCCGTACTGACCGTGGTGGCCCGAGCGCACGAGCGCCTTTCGCCGGAAACGCTCGCTCGCTTGCTCGGCATTCGGCGCAAGCTGTTGGCCGAACGGCTGGCGGAAGCGGGGTTTCCCAGTCCCCAACCGCTGATTGCCTGGGGGCGCCTGATCGTCGCTGCGAGTATGCTCGAGGATGAGCAGCGCAGCGCCGACAGCATTGCATTGGCGCTCGAGTTTCCATCTGGAAGTGCATTCCGCAATACCTGCCAACGCTACATGCGGCTGGCGCCGCACCAAATTCGTCAGGCGGGCGGGGCCCTGCATGTGATCCAGGCGTTTCTCAGCCAGCGGCGTGAGGTTGCGCCGATCGCCGGCGAGAACGTGATGGATGCCGAGCAGCTGGCGCTTGACGGCGACGTGCTCGTCAGGCGAACCGGCACCGGCAACTAACGCGACCGATCGCTAGAGCTCCACACCGCCCATCAGCACGGCCATAACCGCCTTCTGGACGTGCAGGCGGTTTTCCGCTTCATCCCACACGCGGCTCCACCGGCCGTCGATCACTTCGGCCGACACTTCCTCGCCGCGATGCGCCGGCAGGCAGTGCAGGAAGATGGCGTCGGAAGCGGCGCGCTCCATCAGGCCGGCATCGACCGTAAAGCCGGCGAACGCGCGCTCACGCTCCTTCTGCTCCTCTTCCTGTCCCATCGATGCCCATACATCTGTGTTGACCACGTGGGCGCCGTCGGCCGCCTCGCGCGGATCCCGGGTGAGAAGAACCGGTGCCGCACTGCGCGCCCGGTCCAGTATCGAGGGATCGGGATCGTATCCCTCGGGGCAGGCAAGGCGCAGCTCGAAGCCAAGTCGATATGCGGCATTGAGCCAGGAGTTGGCCATGTTGTTGCCGTCACCGATCCAGGCGATACGCTTCCCTTCCCAGCCTCCCAGGTGCTGCCGCACCGTCAGCAGATCGGCCAATATCTGGCATGGATGCAGCAAATCGGTGAGTCCATTGATGATCGGCACCGTCGCGTAGCGCGCCAACTCTTCGATCTCCGCGTGAGCGAAGGTACGGATCATGATCCCATCTACATAACGGGACAGAACCCTCGCGGTATCGGCGACCGGCTCACCACGGCCGAGCTGTATGTCGCGTGGTGACAGAAAGAGAGCGTGCCCGCCTAGCTGCCACGCGCCGACCTCGAACGATACACGAGTTCGGGTGGAGGCCTTCATGAAGATCATGCCTAGCGACAGGCCGGCGAGTGGCTTGTCTCGATAGGCGCCGGTGCGAATGGCGTCGGCCAGATCGAACAGGCGCTCCAGCTCGCCCTGCTCGAAGTCGGGAATGGCGAGGAAGTGACGTGCGGGCATTACGAGGATGGGCCGGTGGCTGGGATAGGCGAACTGCCGGGACTGGAGCTAAAGAATGTACTTCCGGAGATCTTCGTCTTCGACCACCGCCTTGAGACGATCGCGAACGGTATCCGCGTCGATCGAGATGCCGCCGTTCCTTCCGGGCCCGTCGGGGAGCTCGTACAGCACGTCCTCGAGCAGTGTGGACATGACGGTGTGCAGGCGGCGCGCTCCGATGTTCTCCATTCGGTCGTTCACGCTGGCGGCAATGCGCGCAATCTCGGCGATGCCGTCGGTGGTGAAGGTGAGCTGAGCACCGTCGGCCTCGACCAGCGCCGTGTATTGCTTGGTCAGCGCGTTTTCCGGCTCGGTCATGATGCGCACGAAGTCCGCCTCGGTGAGCGGACGAAGCTCCACGCGAATCGGAAATCGGCCCTGAAGCTCGGGGATCAGATCGCTCGGCTTCGATACGTGGAACGCGCCGGCAGCTATGAAGAGCACGTGATCGGTCTTCACCAGGCCGTACTTGGTCTGCACGTTGGACCCTTCGACGATGGGCAGCAGATCGCGTTGCACCCCCTCACGCGACACGTCGGGTCCCCCCATCTGCGACCGCTCGCCGGCGATCTTGTCGATCTCATCGAGAAAGATGATGCCGAGCTTCTCGACGCGTTCGAGCGCGTCGGAAGTAACGTCCTCCGTGTTCACCAGCTTCTCGAACTCCTGCTCCAGCAGAATGCGTCTCGCTTCCGAGACCTTCACCGTGCGCTTGCGGGTCTTCTTGGGCAGCATGTCCTGCAGCATCTCGCCGAAGTTCTCCATTCCCTCGGGAGCACCCTGCGGAACGAGCATTTCGAACATTGGGCCGGCGGACTGCGTGACTTCGATCTCGACCTCGCGCTCTTCCAGTTGCCCATCGCGCAGCAGCTGCCGAAGCTTTTCCCGTGTACGGCGATGGCGTTCGTTGGAGGCGTCATCCTCCGCGCCGCGCGAAACCTGCCCGGTCGCCGAAACGACGAATAACGATGGACCGCTTCCCTGTGCCGGTTGCGCCTTGACGTTCTGTGCAGCGGGCGTTTCCGCCTTCACTTCCGGCACCGGGAGCAAGGGATCGAGGATCCGCTCTTCTACCCGCTCCTGGGCCAGGTCTTCGACCTCGGCCTCGCGCTCGCTGCGCACGAGGTCGATCGCATTGTCCATGAGGTCGCGCACCATCGATTCGACATCACGTCCAACGTAGCCGACTTCGGTGAACTTTGACGCTTCGACCTTGATGAACGGAGCGCCGGCCAGCTTGGCCAGGCGGCGGGCGATCTCCGTCTTGCCTACGCCGGTCGGGCCAATGAGAATGATGTTGTTAGGTGCGATCTCGTCGCGGATGTGGTCAGGCGTCTGCTGGCGGCGCCACCGGTTGCGAAGCGCGATGGCGACCGCCTTCTTGGCATCGCTCTGCCCAACGATGTAACGATCGAGCTCGCCGACGATCTGACGAGGTGTCAGGTCCGCGAGCTTGGCAATGGTCTGTTGTGTGCGCTTCGAAAGCATGGTTATCACATCTCTGGAATCTTAGTCCAGCTCCAGCACGGTGATGTGCGTGTTGGTGTACACGCATATTTCGCCGGCGATGGTCAGTGCGGTGCGAGCGATCTCCGCCGCGCTGAGCGATGAATGCAGGACGAGTCCGCGCGCCGCGGCAAGCGCGTACGAACCACCCGAGCCGATGGCGAGAATGCCATCGTCAGGCTCGATGATGTCGCCGGTTCCCGAGATGACGAAGCTGTGCTGACGATCCATCACGGCAAGGAGTGCTTCCAGACGGCGGAGAACGCGATCCGAGCGCCATTCCTTGGCCAGTTCCACGGCGGCGCGAGGGAGGTTCTCCGGATAGCGCTCGAATTTCTCCTCGAAGCGGGCGAACAGCGTGAATGCGTCGGCCGCGGCGCCGGCAAAGCCGGCGAGAACACGGCCGCCCCGCAGTGCCCGCACCTTCTGCGCGTTCCCCTTCATCACGGTCTCGCCGACCGTTACCTGCCCGTCGCCGGCAATGGCGACCCTTCCTTCACGGCGCACACCGAGAATGGTGGTGGCGCGGAACGTCGGAATCCGATAAGACATGACGAAAAGTAAGCGTCCGGCACCGGCCGAGTCAGCACGAGGCCGGAAGCGACTCTCAGCCGAGTGAGGCGGTGCTGCTCTCGTCGGCGGGGCGGGACGAATCGCGCTCTCGTCGCGGGTCCTCGGCGTTGGGAGGGAAAGACTCACCGCTCCTGCGCTGCGGGGCAACCGCCATTTCGCGCAGATAGCGCCAATTCATTGCGACGCCGGCGCCGCCAAGGGCGACAGCCAGCAGAACCGAGAGGGTCGTATAGGGCCAGCTGTCTCGCCCTATGAGAGAGGCACCAAGAAGGACGATCGCCGCGCCGAGCAGCCCCTCTCCGAGCTGGCTGCGTGGCGGTCGATCCCCCCGCCGGCGCTCCTCGGGAACGAAGCTCCCGTCCGGCACGATGGCATCGAGCAGCAAGACGCCACCGATGACCACGGCAACCAAGCCGAGAAGTACTGGGAGGATGACTTCGGCACGCATGGCCCCAGCCAGTGCAAGGAGCGTTCTCAGGCGCGTGGATGTGCCGAGCGGTAGACCTGCTTGAGCCGTTCGATACTCGTGTGTGTGTAGATCTGAGTCGAGGAGATCGATGCATGCCCCAGGAGCTCCTGGACCGCCCGAAGATCCGCGCCGGAATCCAGCAGGTGGGTAGCGAAGGTGTGCCGGAGAGAGTGCACCGACAGTCCGGTGCCTTCATCGAGCTCATCCAGAAACTTTCCAACGGCGAGTTGAAGGGCCCGCACGCCGATGCGGCGACCGGTGCGACCGATGAAGAACGCGTTCCGATCGAGGCGCGCCCCCTTGAGGCGTCTGAGCAGATCATCGCGCTTCGCCTCGTAGTTTCGCAGCGCCAGTACGGCGTGGTCACCGACGGGAATTATGCGCTCCTTCTTTCCCTTTCCCCTGACTTTGACTTGCTGCGCGACCAGATCGAGATCCCCGAGATTGATTCCTGCCAGCTCGGAGAGTCGCATTCCGGTAGAGTAGAACAACTCCAGAATCGCCAGATTGCGCACGTCCTCGAAGCGTCCCTCCCACGCCCTGACTTCGGCCATCTGAAAGAGCAGGTCTATCTGGGCGCGGTCGAGCCAGGCCGGGAGATGCCTATCGAGCTTGGGAGTCGCAATGCCACTGGCAGGATTGGTGGCGACAAGCTCGTTGCGATGCAGATA
>JBPCLX010000113.1:0-12284 GCA_051002815.1 Gemmatimonadaceae bacterium | reverse complement strand
TCATGGCTACCGCAGCCGGCGTGGTAGTCGTTGGCATTCTCGCCGTCGCGGCACTGGAGATGGGCCCCACGCCCGAAGTGGCCCTGGCACCCGTGATCGCCAGCCGCCCGGCATTGCCCCCGCAGCCCATCATCGATCACACGTACATGCTTTCCGCGTCCGCCGGGATCCCCCTCTGGACCGCCGCTCTTCTCGCTGAACAGGCGCCCGAGCGGTTGATGAACCAGAACGTGAGGCTGGCAGCGAGATAGCGAGCGACGAGTAGCGCGGGACGAGCGACGCGGGACGCGCGAAGCGGGTTGCGAACGAAAAGTCAGGGGCCGCTTTTATCGGTCCCATTTTCGTATCCGATTTACCACTTCCCACCTCCCGCTCCCCGCGTCGCACGTCCCGCGTCGCTCGCCCCGCTGTATATTCCCTCCATGTCCGCCTCTCCCGCCGAGCGCGCCTTTCGGAAGTCCATCACATCCAAGGCGTTCGCGCCGGTCTATCTTCTCCACGGCGACGAGGAGTTCCTCAAGCAGCAGGCAGTTCGGGATCTGGTAGCTGCCGCGGTCGATGAAGGTACGCGCGACTTCAACCTCGATATTCGGAGCTGCGACGATCTCACCGGCGAGACCATTGGATCGCTGTTGGCTACCCCTCCAATGATGGCCGACCGGCGCGTGGTGGTCTTTCGCGACGCCGGCGCGCTCAAAAAGGACGCCCGTCAGGCTGTCGAGCGGTACCTCGATTCCCTCGCCGCTCGCGGTGAGGGTCCCGTGGACGTCGTGCTCGCCCTCGTCATGTCCGCCGGCCAGAAGCTCAAGAAGAACGATGCCTTCCTTAACGCGCCCATGGTGGTGGAGTTCGGCATGCTCACGGGCGACCGGCTCCCCAAGTGGATCGCGCATTACGCCCGGACCGAGCTGGACGTCGAAATCGCGCCAGAAGCGGTCGCACTCCTCGAGCGCGCTGTCGGGAACGATCTTCCGGCGATCGCCGCGGAGCTGGACAAGCTGGCCAGCTACACGCGCGGTTCGGCGATCGACGAGGACGCGGTAGGGGCGGTGGTCGGCGTGCGGCACGGTGAGACGTTAGGAGACCTGCTCGACCTGGTCGCGGCTCGGAACTCTGCCGGCGCTCTGGGGCTGTTGCCGCACATTCTGGAGCAGCCGCGGAATGGCGGGGTACCCATCGTGATGGCGCTAACGGTTCAGACGTTGGCGGTGTCATATGGAAGGGGGCTGCGTGAGCGCGGCATGCCGGTCGGGGCACTCAAACGCGAGTATTTCGAGCTGCTCAAGGTGGCGCGCAACGCCTGGCGTCCGTGGGGCGAAGCGGCCGATGCGTGGTCGCGCGCGGTGGATCTCTGGGACGCCACCGCGCTCGACGAGTCTCTGGCTGCCCTCGACGCCGCGGATGAGGCGCTCAAGTCATCGCGGCTCAGTTCGGAACAGCAGGTGATCGCGACGCTCATTCTCACCATGTGCGGCGCGTCGGGCGCCGCCGGGCGCCGGTCGGCCGCATAACGACGATGGAGATGTGATGCCTTCGGTTCGTTGGATAGGCGCATTGCTGCTGGTCCTGCCCCTGGCGCTTGCCGCCCAGGACTCGCCACGCGCCGACGATTCGGTGTTCGCGCAGGCGCAGCGGCTGGTGGCGGAAGGGCGCGGCGAAGAAGGGCGCGCGCTGGTGGAACGAACCCTTGCCTCGGCGCCCGCCGGCTCGGCCGAGTACGCGGCGGCGCTGTACTGGCGGGGCGTCATGGCGCCGACCGCGGCGGAAGCGGAGCGCGACCTGCGTCGCGTCATCGTCGAGTTTTCACTTTCGTCTCACGCCGATGACGCTCTCCTGAGGCTGGCGCAGCTCGAGATCGCCCGCGGCGATCGTGTTCGTGCCACCGAGCACCTCAATCGTCTTCTTGCCGAGCATCCGAACAGTAACGTTCGGCCGCGCGCGCAACTCACAATGGCACGGATGACGCTCGATGCGGGGCAGACCGCGTCAGGTTGTGCGCAGCTTCGCGAGCTGGCCGCGTCGTCCGGGCCGGCGGATATCGAGATCCGCAACCAGGTCACCTTCCTTCAGCAGAGGTGCAGCGGTGCGCAGGCGGATACCCGCGTGGCCGGTGCGACCTCGCCGGCCAGCCGTCCGCCTGCACCGGCTCGCGCCCCGCCCAATCGTCAGGCATCGGCCCAGGTCGACACGTCCGTCGCCGAGGGGAGGATTGACCCGGTGGTGCCGGCGGCGGCTACCCCGAGGCCGACTGCCACCGCGTCAGCCGCGGGCAACCTCGGCTTCAGCGTGCAGGTCGGCGCGTTCAGCAGCCCCGAACAGGCGAATAAGGTTCAGCGCGAGCTCGCCGGCCGCGGCTACCAGGCCCGCGTCGTGCCGGGGCCGCGTGATCTCTTTCGCGTCCGGGTGGGGCGCTACGCGGATCGCGCGGCCGCCGACGCGGCCCTGGGGAGAATGAAGTCGAGCGGTTTGAGCGGTATGGTCGTGGAGGCCGAGCCGAGGTGAAAGGAACCGTCACCCCGTTGATGCAGCAGTACCGGGAGATCAAGTCGCAGCACCAGGACGCGATCCTTTTCTTCCGGATGGGTGACTTCTACGAGACGTTCGAGGATGACGCGCTGGTTGCCTCACGAGTGCTGGGTATCACGCTCACCTCGCGCAACAACGGAGGCGCGTCGGAAGTGCCGCTGGCCGGCGTGCCGGTCAAGGCACTGACGGAGTATCTGCGGCGGCTGGTGCAGCAGGGCTATCGGGTGGCGATCTGCGAGCAGGTCGAGGATCCCCGCGAGGCGAAGGGGATCGTCAGGCGGGCGGTGGTCGAGACGGTCACCCCGGGCGCCGTCTTCGCCGACGACCTGCTCGATGGCGGACGCAACAACTATCTGTGCGCACTGGAGCCCCGCGGCGATGTGGTCGGGGTGGCGGCCGCCGATCTGTCGACGGGCGAGCTGCGTCTTGCCATCACCGCGCCATCAGACTTGGAGGCGCTGCTCGCGCGCCTGACGCCGAACGAGGTACTGGTGCGCGCCGAAGCGTCGGGGATGGCGGCTGCGGTCCGCTCGCGAGGCGACGAGAACGCGATGGTGACGACCCGCGAGGCCTGGGAGTTCGATTCGGCCGCTGGGCGCGACGAGTTGCTCCGGCAGTTCCGAGTTACCTCTCTCGACGGTTTTGGCGTCAGCGAGACCGACGGCGCCGCGCTCGGCGCCGCCGGCGCCCTGCTCAGGTATCTGCGCGAGCTTCAGCCCGGCGGCGTGCCGCACCTCGCGCCGCCGATCATCGAGCGACCCGGCCACGTCATGCCGCTGGACGACATGACGCGCCGCAACCTCGAGCTCACCGAGTCGCTGCGCGGCGGCGACACGTCAGGCACGCTGCTCGCCGTGCTCGATCGCACTGTAACGCCGATGGGCGCGCGGCTGCTCCGTCAGTGGATTCTCATGCCGCTCACGACGCGCACGGCGATCGAAGACCGGCTGGACGCGGTGAGCGCGCTGGTGGCCGATCCGCTGGCGCGCGACTCGCTGCGTACAGCGCTCAACGGCGTGCGCGATCTCGAGCGGCTCGCCGGCAAGGCGGCGGCGGGGCGGGCAACACCGCGCGAGCTCGGCGCGTTAGGGGATTCGCTGGCCCGCCTGCCGGCGGTGGAAGAGGCGGCCCGCCGCATCGGCGGCAAGGGCGTGATCGCCGGCGTGCTGGCCCGCTGGGATGCCTGCGCTGAATTGCACACCGCCCTGTCCGATGCGCTGGTCGAGCGCCCGCCAGCCGCGATCGGGGATGAGCCGGCGATCCGGAACGGCGTGGACTCCGAGCTGGATGCGGCGCGCGCTCTCCGCGACGGCGGCAAGGATGGCATTGCCGCGATCCAGGCCGAGGAGCGCACGAACACCGGCATCTCGTCGCTCAAGGTCGGTTACAACCGCGTGTTCGGTTACTTCATCGAGGTCACCAACTCCCATAAGCAGCTCGTACCCGAGCGCTATCAGCGCCGGCAGACGCTAGCCGGCGCCGAGCGCTACGTGACGCCCGAACTCAAGTCGTTCGAAGAGAAGGTGCTCACCGCCGCCGAACGGATCGAAACACTGGAGCGGGCGCTTTTCGAGCGGATCCGTGCGCGCATCGGGAGCGAGGTTGCCCGGTTGCAGTGCGCGGCGGCGGCGGTGGCACAGCTCGATGTGCTCGCCACGCTAGCCGACGTAGCGGAGCGGGAGGCATATGTTCGTCCCGTACTCACCGACGATCTGGCGTTATGGATCGAGGCGGGCCGACATCCGGTCGTCGAGCGGATGATGCCGCGCGACAAGTTCATCCCTAACGACGTATACCTCACGCCGGATGCACGGTTGATCATTCTCACCGGTCCCAACATGGCCGGCAAGAGCACGATCCTCCGCCAGGTGGGATTGATCGTGCTGATGGCCCAGATGGGTGCGTTCGTGCCGGCTTCGGCTGCCACGGTGGGCGTGTGCGACCGCGTATTCACCCGCGTGGGTGCGAGCGACAACCTGGTACGCGGCCAGTCCACGTTCATGGTCGAGATGGCCGAGACTGCCGCGATTCTCAACACTGCCACGGCGCGGTCGCTGGTGCTGCTCGACGAAATTGGCCGCGGCACGGCGACTTACGACGGGGTGTCGATAGCGTGGGCGGTGAGCGAGCACCTGCATAACGCCATTGGCTGCAAGACGATATTCGCCACGCACTACCACGAGCTCACGCAACTGGCCGACGAGCTGCCGGCGGTGCGCAACTTCACCGTCGCTGTGCGCGAGGTGGGCGACGAGATTCTGTTCCTGCACGCGCTTCGCCCGGGGGGCGCCGACCGCTCTTACGGAATAGAGGTCGGGCGGCTGGCGGGAATTCCGCGACAGGTGCTCGCGCGCGCGCGACAGGTGCTCAAGCTGCTCGAGAGTGGCCATCTGATCGAAGGCCGTGCGGCGGGTCCGACCGCCGATCCTCAGTTGGGACTCTTTGCCGCCGCCCCGCCACACCCGGTGCTCGCCGCCCTTCGCGAGCTGGATGTGGACGAGCTCAGTCCTCGTCAGGCGCTGGAGCGCCTGGCTCAGCTGGTTGAAGAGGCTCGTCAGACTCGCTCGTGATCGGCTCTTCCTCCTCGGCAAGCTCATCGACTTCGTCGCGCAATTCCGCCACCGACTCCATGAAATCGTTGAGCGTGCCGGCCGGCACCAGTCGTTCCGGCAACGGTTTGAGGCTGCCGGAATAGTCGAGCGCCTGAGTGTTGCGCATGTCATCATCGCCAAGAGAAATGACGACCATGAAGATCGCGGCGATCGCACCGGCCATGAACGCCGCGCGCCATCGCCTGGCTCGAGACATGCCCGACGCTATCTCGAGATGTCCGGCGACCAGCAGCGGGAGCAGCAGCATTGCGCCGACGCCAGAGAGCACCGACGCCATGCCGGCACCGGGGAACAGAAAATCCAGCCATTCATCAGCGGCGACTATCACGAGCATGACGATGGCGAGTCCGGCGGTCCATGCCGCGTGCGACAGCACGCTGAACCGGTGGGAGACTATGCGTGTCGCCAGCCCCCACCCGCCTGCCCATATGGCGATTGCGACGAACGTGTACACCGATTGCTGCACGGCGGAAACGACCGCCTCGCTTTCCGTCGAAGCCTGATAGCTGGTCAGCGCGAGCGCGATCCAGGCACCGACGCAAATGGCCAGGGCGTGCCACGGATGGAGGAGCGAAGACGTTATGCTTCCGATCGCGGCCAGCGGCGTGGCCGGAGCCACCGGATGGTCGAGCTCCAGGATACGAATCGACGCTGGACCGAGCTGCACCCGGTCGCCGGACGCAACCGCGATGGATGTGTGGCGCGCACCATCGGAACGCACACCAATGCCGTTGACGCTCCCCAGATCGCGCAGTACCAGGTCGCCTCGGTCGTTGCGAGCCAGCTCGGCATGCCGGGGGCAGACGTGCGGATCGTCGATCAGCACGTCGCTTTCATAGCCGCGGCCTATCACGGCGGGCAGCGACGCCAGCCGCGTTCGGCCGCGCAGCTGCCCATGAGGTCCGAGAACCTCGACCAGCACCGGCTTCTCGACAGGCGCCGGTTGAGTGGCCGCCTCGCTCGCGCTGGCGTCCGGACCGGCCGGATGCCCGTTGGCGTCGGGAGTGAGCGGCGCGCCCAGCGCGTTGACGATTACCGGTCGGTCCACGCGATCTGCTCCAGGTAACGCCGCGCGAGCACATGGGCATTCTCGAAGGTGACGCCCGACAACGACAGTGTGGACACCAGCCCGGTCTCGGAAGTGCCAAGAACGGCAGCCTTGATCAGCGCGTCGTACAGCCCTTCGAGCTTGCGATACTTCCGCAGGCAGAACACAGTGCGCAGCGTGATCTCAACTCGCCGTACGTTGCGCGTCTCGCACCTGTAGGGCGTTACCGCAGTCGCGTCGGCAAATGGGATGTCGCTGTCGAGCACGTTCTGGAACGTGCCGGTATAGAGCGAATGAAAGCGAAACGGATTGAGCGTCTTGTTGATGATGAGCTCGTGACTGAGCGTCAGTAGGCCGGTGGACTGTTCGCCGGAGATGAAAACGTGATCGTCGGTCGAGCAGAAATGCTGCACCGATTCGTACGGATCGTCTTCGTCGCGGTCCGCATCCGCCCAGCACTTGAAGAAGGGTGCCGGCTCGGTGGGCAGGGAGAAGCGACCGAGCGTTACGCGCTTGATGGAATCGGAGAATATCCGGGCGATGTAGATGTCCTGATATGCGCGCAGCTGGAGCGCGGCCTCAGCCAGCAGCGACGGCCGAACGCGCGCGTCCTGCCGGCGCACGCTCTCGAGCAGCGCGATGACCCGGTCGACCGGAACGAGAAAGCTGATCTCGTTGCCGGCCGTGCTCACGTTCACACCGACGACTCGTCCTCCTGTATCGATCGCCGGCCCGCCGCTCATTCCCGGATTGAGCGACCCGGAGAACAGGATCTTCGGGTAGAGCACGTACTTGAGCGGGCCGTTGTACGTCCCCTCGGTGATCGTTAGGCCGAGGTCGTGCGGATGGCCCAGTGCGTACAGGCGCTCGCCCTGGTCGAGCTCCACCGGCTGAATGTCGAAGGTGCTCCGCGGTGCGGCGTCGGAGTGCACCACGGCCAGATCATGGACCACGTCGATGGCTAGCACTCGCACCGGATGTGTCTCGCCGCGGGTGTCGGTGAGCTCCGCACGGTGGCGCGCGCTGTCGGTGACCAGCCGCGAGATGACGTGATAGTTGGTGACGACCAGCCCATCGCCGACGAAGAATCCGCTGCCCAGCGTGGATTTGGCCGCCGAGCCCGACTCGACGACCTGAATGCGGACGACACGGTCGGCGTGGCGGCGAAAGACGTCAGCGGTTCCGACCGGAGTCTGCTGTGCTCCGACCGGAGTCTGCTGTGCTCCGGCAAGCCGGGCGGAGGAACCGAGGGCGGCGGCGACGGCAAGCGCGCACGCTACCCGGGTGATCGAATGCATCCGGGGCAGGTCTGATTAGGGACGGTGCGGTGGAGTGAGGCACCGGAATGGACGTTAATGGCCGTTCCGAATCGGCGCCAGCCTTCCGTAGGTGACGCGTCGCGCTACCGTTAGGTCACCTCTCCTCCCCCTCGGATGATGCAGTGGACGGCCCCAGCACGGCAACCTCCATTCGCGGGTACGACGGCTTGATCCGGCTGCGGTAGGGCGCTTGTGCAAGTCGCTCGGCGATGGCCTGATGTAGCTCGCTCGCCGCCCTCCGACGCTGGCGAGCCTCTACGAGGTAGCGCACTGTAATGTTCATCCACGCATCGGTCGGCGAAATGTAGAGTTGTGGCTTGTCCGATACTTCCTGCGGCAGGCGTGCGTGGCGAAGCAAGTTGGCATACGTCGCCACCGGCACGGCCATTTCCCTGCCGATGGTGCTCTCCGCCACTTCGCGGATGATCTCGATCGCCAGCTGAAGATCGCTCTCGTTGCTGATACCCACTACGATTTCGTCCCACACGTAAGAGAAGTCGCGTGTGTAGTTGATGATGTTGGCGCGAAGCACCTCCGAATTGGGGAACGTGATGAGGGCGCCGGTGGGCTGCGCTCCCTGCACCGCCTTGTGCTCGCCGCCCGCTTCCCAAACCGTCGTCGTCAGCAAATCGATGGCGTAGACATCGCCGAACACATCGCCTACCGCGATCCGGTCACCCACCCGGTAGTACGAACGGAAGGAATTGAGCAGCCAGCCGGTAAAACTCTCGATAGGCGCCTGGAGCGCCCAGGACAGAGCGAGTCCGACGAGGCCTACGGATCCCAGAAGGGCGCGCGCATCGCCGGCGAGAATGGCGAGCGCCGCACCGATGGCAAGGAGCCAGAGCACCACGCTGATGAGTGCGCTGAAGCCTTGCGCTCGCTGCCAACTTCTGGACGCGCGACGCAGAAGCGCGCGCACGACATGGGTGATGAACGCGACTGCAACGAGCAGTCCAAGAGCAATGCCGATCTTGGGCGCCAGTCGATAGGCGCCGCGGCCGAGCTCTCGCAGGGTGCTGGTGGCCTCGCCGACGGCGGCGGAAACATCCTGAGTTGTGTCGACGGAGGTGGTGTCCGTCACGAACGTCGTCTCGGCGGCAGGAGTGGTGTCAGCCGGGGCCTGTCCCTCGCCCGTATCCGCGCCCCAGAGCATTAACGCAAGTCCCGTTACCGCGACCGCGAGAAGGGTACTCTGGCGGAATCTCGACAGCCGCCGGCGCGCGGCTGAGCCGTAGGCCCCTGCAGAGGCTCTCCGCCGGGAGCGGCTCGAAACGACCCGTCGGCGCGCGGCCGATCGACCCCGCGACTGGTCGTCGCTGGAGCGGGCCGATGGTCGCCGGGGGTCCCTGGAAGAACGTCGCGATGGAGGCATGCCAGACCTCCATGCGACGATAGTGCCGCGGCTGCCGGCTACCGCTTCGTGCCGCACTCCGGGCAGAAATTGGCGGCTGCGGTGAGTGCGGTGCCGCACTGCGAGCAGAACCCCGCGGCGCCGTTCTGCTTGGGCGCCTTGACTCCGGAAATCGGCCTGAGGGCTTCGGTCATCATCTGTCCCATGGCCACTCCCGCACCGAGCCCCGCGCCAATTCCTGCCGCGCCGCCCGGGTTGGCGGCGGCGATGGGAATGGAGCGGGCAGCCTGGAACCGCGCGTACTGATCCTGGTCGCCGATGATGCCCATGCCGATCCGTTCGTCGAGCCGCTGTTGCAGCTCGTCAGGCAGCGACAGGCTCTCGACGACGAATCCTTCGAGCATCAACCCCAGCTCGGCGACATCGGCAGCCAATCCGGAGGCGATCTGCTCTCCGAGCGCCACCTGGTTGGCGGCGAGGTCGAGGAACGCGATGCCGCTGTTGGCCAGCGTGTCGCTCATTCGTGTGATCGCCAGGTTGCGGAGTTGTCCCTCGAGATCCTGCATGGCGTACACCTCCCGCGTGCCGCTCACCTCGGTGTGAAAGCGCACCGGATCCGCGATCCGATAGGCATACGTGCCGTACGCGCGAACCCGGGCGATCCCGAACTCCGAATCGCGCACGGTGACCGGCGTCTGCGTGCCCCACCGCTGATTGAGGCGCAAGCGGGTAGAGACGTAGTACACGTCCGACTTGAACGGGGACTCGAACAGCTTGTCCCAGTTCCTGAGATTCGTGAGGACCGGGAGGTTCTCTGTGTCGAGCCGGTGGCGTCCAGGGCCGAAGACGTCGGCGAGGCGGCCATCGTTCACGAAAACGGCCGCCTGCGTCTCGCGCACCACGAGCTGCGCCCCCATCTGTATTTCCATGTCCCGCATGGGAAATCGATAGGCGAGCACCGAGTCATCCACTTCCGTCCACTGGATGACGTCGATGAACTGCTTGCGGATGAATTCACCGAGTCCCATCGCGGCCTCCTTGTTCGTAAGTGCGGCAACGACTGGCGGAGTCGTGCGCCGGCTCATTGGAGACTGATGGGAGGGCGGGGGGTCACGTCTCCGGTGCGGGCGTGGCTACTTCAGCCTGTCGATCGCCTCGCGATCGCTCCGGAACAACCGTGCTGCCTCGTAAGGAGTGATCTCGTGCCCGACGAGACCCAGGGCAAAGGCGAGTTGGGGATCGTCGCCGCTCACCAGATCGTTAGCCGTGTGGAGCACCAGATGGTCGGGAATGACGCCGACCTTCTCGAGTCGCGCCCCATCGGCCATGGTGACATCCATGACACTCACCTGCATGCCGAAATCCATCACCCGCCCAAACCCGACTGTATGGCTGTATCCCCGGCTGGTGACCACGGCCCCAGCGGTGCGATCGCCGACGACGATGCCGCGCCCCTCGAGTTGAAGGACCCGCGCGGTCATTTCCGATGCCGAGGCGGAATTGGAGTTCACCAGCACGACGAGCATGCCGCGGTAGGTCTTTTCGGCGTTGGCCGGCTTGATGACGACCGAGTCGGACTTGCCGCGCCGGTGAGTCATCCCGACGAAAACGTCGCGATCGAACAGGTAGCTGAGCAGCTGCCGCTCGATGTGCACGTAGCCGCCGCTATTGTTCCGAAGATCGAGGACTAACGAGCGATGCTTCGGAACCACCTTAATCATTTCCTCCAGACTGTGGCGCTCCACGATGAAGCTCGGCATGCGCCAGATGAGGATGGAGTCGCCTAGCGAGACGTAATAGTGCTGCGGTCTCCGTTCGGCCGCGTCGTACTCATCGTGCAAGGTCGCGATAGTCGATGGATCGTTATAGTCGACAGTGGCCGGAAGCTTGGTGATCTTCGCCTTGATGTCGATCTGGCGCTGCGCGCCGTCGGGCGATCGCACGAGCAAGCGTATTCCGGCGCGCGGGCTGAGCGCGTAGTACACATAGGTGAGCGTTCCCCAAGTGGAGCGCTCCACCCTGAAGCGGTCGAGCTGCAGCAGTGCATCGCCACGCCGTAATCCTTGCTTCTCGGAATCGCTATCAGGCGCGACGCGGACGATGTACGCCGTGTCGCCTATGAACTGTACGTTGAACCCGTAGTTGATCCTCGCGGCACGAGCCGGTGGATAGAAATTGGTGTGGGAGTCATCTAGGTTGGAGACGAATTGCGCGATTATGGCAAAGAGATGATTGTTGTCGCGCGCCGTGAGCAGCTGGGAATCCGCCTGTGCATACGCTGCGTCGAGATCGACACCGTGGAATGTCGAATCGTAGTAATGCTTCTGAAGATCCAGCCGGACCTGCTCGAGCATAAACCGGCCCCGATCCCGCATCTGCTTCGTAACGCCAGGTTGCTGCGCGGCTGCCACGTGGACGGCGCCGGCGAGGACTGTCACGGCTGCCAGCGATCGGATGACGCGGAGGGCGAACGGACGCATGACGGGTCTCCGGTAGGTGCCGGGCCAATGTGTGGAGGACTCTACGGAGCGTCAAGACGCGGATGGCCCGTACCATCACGCGGGCGCTCGCGGCACTCGGCTCCCCGACGGCTAGTAGAGCCCCAAATCCCTGGCTGACACCACGTTACCGGGATAGCGCGAGCGGATTTCGCGCAGGAGATCCTCGTCGGTCGCGCCCCAGTAGAGCTGGTGGTAGAGCACGAGCAGTTTGGGACGGGCGCGGGTGGCCAGGTCGGCCAGCTGCTCCGTCGAAGTATGCGCGCGGGCGTGATACCGCTGCCACTCCGTGGGCAGCTGAGTAAACCGCTCGGCGGAGTAGACTTCGTGCATCAGCACATCGCAGCCGTTGCACGCGGCAACCAGCGACTCGCTCAGCCTGGCATCGCCCGAAATTACGATCACACGGTCCGCAGTCTCGAATCGATAGGCGAACGCCGTATCCCAGTCGCCGTGCTCGACGGGCACCGCGGTGACGGTGACCAGTTCGTCGCGATAGATCTCGCCGGGCACGGCTTCATGCGCGACGACCTTGTATCCCTCCGTGTTTGCCGGTTCGAGTCCATCAATCCGATTGCGAATATCGGCGCCGTACGCGGCCAGGAGATGCTCGGACATGGCGCGGATCCCGGGCGGGCCGTAGAGCGTGAGCGGCACGTCCCGTCCCAGCACCCAGGGGGAGAGAATGAGATCGGGAAGGCCGACCGTGTGGTCGGAGTGCAGGTGTGTGATGAACGCGATGCGGAGCCGTTCGGGAGCCAGGGCGGCAATCCCTCCGCGATAGGCAGCCCCGGCGCGCCTGACGAGTCCCGGCCCGGCATCCACGAGGTACGCGTGATCGCCGACGACTACTGCGACGGATGGCCCGGAGCGATCCGGGTCGGCGTTCGGGTTGCCGGTGCCAAGTACCACCACGCGCGTGCGAGG